>JBGPNP010000148.1:0-6595 GCA_041487575.1 Gaiellaceae bacterium
CCTGGCGGCGTCTAACGCAGAGCTCGTCGCCGACGCGGCAGAGCTCGTGCGCACGCTCGGCCGCCGCGTCGCCACCATCGACGAGACCCGCGAGCTCCTGGAGGTAAGCCGATGAGCTATCCGCGAAAAATCCTGCGCATTTTCCGCGGGGGGAGTTTGTCCCATCGCTTCGCTCGGGAGGATGCTCCGGGCAAGGTTGGCCGATGAGCGCGATGCGCGAGACGATGGCACGGCAGCCCGCCGATCTCCTGGAGCTGCTCGCCGATCCCGGCCCGGTCGAGGCCGCGGCCGGGCGGCTCGCGGGGCGCCGCGTCCTCCTCGTCGGCACCGGCACGAGCTGGCACGCGGCAAACCATGGCGCCTGGCTCCTGCGCGAAGCTGGGGTCGAGGCGTGGCCGGTGCAGGCGATCGACGCCGCGCTGCACGGCCCGCGTCCCGGGCCGGGCGACGGGCTCCTCCTCCTCTCCCACCGAAACACGAAGCGGTTCGCAAGCGAGGTGCTCGAGCGGGCGCGGGCCGGTGGAATCCCCACCGTCGTCATCTCCGGTCGCGGCTCCCCCGGAGCGGACGTGGAGACGGTCGAGCCGGAGCGCTGCGCCGCCTTCACCGCCAGCCACCTCGGGGCGCTCATGCGCCTCGCCCAGCTTGCCGTCGCCCTCGGCGCCGAGCTCGGCCCGCTCGACCAAGTGCCCGGGGCCGTCGAGGCGATGCTTGCTCGGCAGGGCCCGCTCGTCCCGCTGCCCGAGCGCCTGCTCGAGTACACGGGCGCAGGCCCGAACCAGTGGACGGCCGCCGAGGGGGCGCTCAAGGTCCGGGAGACGGCCCGGATCGCTGCGGAGGGCCTGTCGGTCGAGCAGCTCTACCACGGCCCCTCGGTCGCGCTCGACGAGCGCGACGCCCTCGTCTGCCTGGACGGCGGAGGGCCCGGCGCCGAGCGGCTCGCCGCGGTCGCCGCCGCCGCCGAAGCGTGCGGCACGACCGTCGCCCGGATCCACGAGGACACTCTCGGCGAGGCTCTCTCGATCTTCCCGCTCACGGTCGCGGTGCAGCGGGTCGCGCTCGAGTGCGCCGAGGCGCTGGGCACCGACCCGTGCGCCTTCGGCTACGACGTGGCGGGCCGTCGTGAGGCCTGGCAGCCGATCGGGCTCTAGCGCCCGAGCTCAGTCACGGAGGACGACCACGTCCTGCCCGGCCTCTACGAGGTCCTCGTTCTGCACGAGCAACGCGTCGACGACCCCTTCCTCCTCGCTCTTCACTTCGTAGAAGTTCTTCATGATCTCGACGAGCCCGACGGTGTCTCCCGGCGAAACCCGGTCGCCCTCGGCGACGTACGGGTCGGCGTCCGGACTGGACCGCCGGTAGAAGATGCCGGGATAGGGGGACTTGATCGTCTTCTCGGTCATCGGTGTCTTCGGCCCTCCTGTCAGGCGTTCTCGAGGCTCGCTTCGGTCAGGCGCTCGTCGAGCTCGCGGTCGAGGGTGATCGCCTCCTCGACGGTCACCTCGCGGAAGCGGACGCGGTCCCCGACCGGGCGAAGCTGGCCGATCTTCCAGAAGCCGGCGTGCACGACGGTGGCGGCACAGATGAACCCGCCCGCCGTCGGTCCGTCCGGGCCGAGGATGACCGGGAGGTCGCCGTTCACGTTGACGGCGCCGACCGGATAGCTGTTGTCGAGGATGTTGGAGGGGTGGCCGCCGGCGATGCCGCCGCCCTTCCGCGCCCACTGGAAGAGGTGCGACTCGAGCCGGACGCCGGTGCGGTTCGAGTTCCGGTCGACCGACCACGCGCGGCCGAACAGGGTCTGCATGTCCTCCTCGGTGAGGAAGTCCGGCGCGGCGTGCGGCCCGCGCATCGCCTCTATCTCCCACTCCCGCCCGTACTGCGGGCGGGCGCTCACCTTGAACCGCTTCGGGGCGCCGTCGCCGGCCTCCTCGCCGAGGGCGAGGCGGTCGCCCGCCTCGAGCGCCCGGCCCTCGAAGCCCCCGAGCGCGCCCATCGTGTAGGTCGCGCGCGAGCCGAAGAGCAGGGGCACGTCGATTCCTCCCGAGACCCCGACGTAGATCCGGAAGCCGGGACCCTGGGAGACGGCGATCCGGAGCTCGGAGCCCGCGGCGGCCCGCCGGCTCTCCCAGATGGGGATCCGCTCCCCGTCCACGGTCACCTCGGCCTCCGCGCCCGCGACCCCTACGGTCGCCTCGGCGCCGAGGCGGAGGGCGACACCGCCGAGCGTCACCTCGAGCGCGGCGGCCGACTCCGGATTGCCCGCGAGGAGGTTCGCGGCCCGGAAGGCGAAGTGATCCATGGGACCGGCGGGGAAGAAGCCCTTGGCCAGCATCCCGCGCCGCCCCGGGTAGTCCTGGACGGTCGTCTGGATGCCGCCTACGAGGATCTCGACGGATCTCGGCATCAGGGCACCGGGGTCACGGCCGCCGCCTGCTCGCGCCGCCGCCGGCGCTCGTCCGCCTCGTCCTTCACCTGCGGCAGCCACGCGAGGTAGTCGCCGACGTCGAAGACACCGTCCTCGATCCGGTAGCGATAGCGGTCGGCGTGCACGTCCTCGAAGAGCGCGAGCAGCTCGTCCTCCTCGACCCGGTGGAACTTCACGCGATCGCCGGCCCGCAGGAGCAGCGGGTTCTCGCGGAAGATCGCGTTGCGGGCCTTGACGTCGTAGATCGGGAGCGTCCGGCCGACGAGCTGGTACCCGCCGGCCGACTCGACCGGGTAGATGGCAAAGCACGGCCCGCCGAGGCCGAGCGCGCCCTCGGGCGTCCAGGTCCGCGTCGGGTTGTACTTCGGGACGAAGACGGCGTCGCGCGGGTCGAGCGGGAACATGAACGGGAGCCCCGGGAAGAAGCCGATGAACGCCGTCCACTGCTCGGTCTGGAGCACGGACTCGTAGAGCTCTTCGCGCTCCGCGAGGCCGTTGTAGCGGACGATGTAGTCCACGTTCGAGCCGCCCTCGGCATTCGGAGCGTCGGCTCGAATGCTGCGGATGTAGCGCGCGACCGCCGCCCGCGTCTGCGAGTCGTCGAAGGCGACCGGCAGGTGAACGGTGCGGCTCGTGATCGCCATCTCCTGCTCGTCGCCGAGCCCGTCGTGAACGGCGTGGAGGTACTCGAGGAGGTCCGCCGTCGCGAGCACGAGCGGGTCGTAGCTCACGAGGATGGAGCGGAAGCCGGGGGCCGTCTCGATGATCCCGTCCAGCGGCCGCCCGCGGAGCGCGTCGTCGACGGCGAGGACGAAGAAGTTCAGCGTGAGGTCGAACTCCATCTCCCCGTACTCGACGAGGAGGCAGCGGTCGCCCGCGAAGCGGTACGTGATCGAAGGCTTGCCGCCGCGGCCCGCGACGGCCGCGATGATCGCCTGGCTCACGCTCTCGCGCTCTCCTCGGCGGCGCGGAGCGACTCCTCCAGGATCTCCAGCCCGCGGTCGAGATCGTCGTCCCCGATGACGAGCGGGACGAGGATCCGGACGACGTTCGAGTAGAGGCCGCAGGAGAGGAGCACCAGCCCGCGCGCCCGGGCGGCTGCGGTCGTCGCCGAGGCGAGCGCCGCGGCAGGCGCCTTCGTGGCCCTATCCTCGACGAGCTCGATCGCGAGCATCGGGCCGAGACCGCGCACCTCCCCGACCGCGTCCACACGGGAGGCGATCGCCTCGAGCCCGCCCCGGATGCGCGCCCCGAGCTCGTCGGCGCGGCGACGGAACGCGTCCGTCCGCACCTCGTCGAGAACGACGTTCGCGGCCACGCAGGAGAGCGGATTCCCGCCGAACGTGCCGCCGAGGCCGCCCGGAGGAACGGCGTCCACGATCTCCGCCCGTCCGGTCACGCTCGCGAGGGGCAAGCCCCCGCCGATCGACTTCCCGGTCGTGACGAGGTCGGGCTCGACGCCGTAGTGCTCGATCGCCCAGACCGGGCCGGTGCGACCCATGCCACTCTGCACCTCGTCGTCGACGTACAGGATCCCGTAACGGTCGCAGATCTCACGCAGCCGCACCGGGAAGTCCGGAGGCATGACGATGAAGCCGCCCTCGCCCTGCACGGGCTCGAGGACGGCGCACGCCACCGATTCTGGATCGACGTCGCTCTTGAAGAGGTGCTCGAGGCCCTTGATCGCGTCGTCGGTCGTGACGCCGCGGTAGGGATAGGGAGCCGGCGCACGGTAGACCTCCGGCGCGAACGGCCCGAAGCCCTTCTTGTAGACGAGCTTGCTCGTCATCGTCATCGTCAGGAGCGTGCGGCCGTGGAACGCGTGGTCGAAGACGACGACGCCCGTTCGGCCGGTTGCGACACGGGCGATCTTGACCGCGTTCTCGACCGCCTCCGCGCCCGAGCTCACGAGGATCGACTTCTGGTCGGAGCCCCGGCAGGGCGAGAGCTCGGCAAGCCGGCGGCAGACCTCGATGTACGGCTCGTACATCCCGACCATGAAGCACTGGTGCAGGTAGCGGTCGATCTGCTCGTGCAGCGCGGCGAGGACCGTGGGCGGCCCGTGGCCGAGGTTCTGGCAGCCGAGCCCTCCGGCAAAGTCGATGTACTCCTTGCCGTCCACGTCCCAGAGCTGCGCGCCCTCGGCGCGCGCGACGACGAGGGACGGCGTCGAGACCCCACGGGCGACGTAGCGCCCCCGCGCCTCTTGAAGGCGCTCGGTTTCGGTCTTCTCCTGAGTCGACATAGGCGCGAGTGTATAGCGGCCGCAGAGCCGAAGCCTTGGGCTCTGCGGCGCGAAGTTCCGGCGCCCTTTTGGCCCGCACGACGACTCTCGTACACTCCGCTCGTGTCGGAGGCAGGGTTGGTGCGCAAGACGGTCACCGTCGTCTTCGCGGACGTCAGCGGCTCCACCGCGCTCGGCGAGCGCCTCGACCCGGAGGCGGTGCGCGCTCTGATGGGCCGCTGGTTCGAGGAGGCCCGCTCCTGCCTCGAGCGCCACGGCGGCACGGTGGAGAAGTTCATCGGCGACGCGGTCATGGCCGTGTTCGGGATCCCGCTCGCCCACGAGGACGACGCGCTGCGGGCGGTGCGCGCCGCCGCAGAGATGCGCGACGCGCTCGCACGTCTGAACGCGGAGCTGCCGGCGCCGCTCGCGGTGCGGATCGGCGTCAACACGGGCGAGGTGGTGGCCGGGGAGGGCGAGACGCTCGTGACCGGCGACGCCGTCAACGTCGCCGCCCGGCTCGAGCAGGCGGCGCAGCCGGGCGAGATCCTCCTGGGCGAGCAAACGTACGGGCTCGTCCGGGACGCCGTCCATGCCGAGCCCGTCCAGCCGCTCGCGCTCAAGGGCAAGACCGAGAGCGTCGAAGCGTTCCGCCTCCTGGACGTGATCGAGGGTGCCGCGGCCTTCGCCCGCAGGCTCTCGGCGCCGATGGTCGGGCGCGCCGCGGAGCTTGCGGCACTTCAGGCGGCATTCCACGAAGCCGCGCGCGACCGAGCACCGAGACTCGTCACCGTCCTCGGCCCGCCCGGAATCGGCAAGTCGCGCCTGACCCTCGAGCTCACGCGAGGGCTCGACGGGGAAGCCAGGGTCCTCACCGGTCGCTGCCTCTCCTACGGCGAGGGCATCACCTTTCTGCCGCTCGCGGAGATTGTGCGGGAGCTCGACCTCGGAAAGGCGCTCGCCGGCGAGGACGACGCCACGCTCGTCGAGGGCCAGCTGCGCGCCGCCGTCGGGCTCGCCGAGGCGGCCGGGTCGATCGAGGAGACCTTCTGGGCCGTTCGCAAGCTCGTCGAGGCGCTCGCGCGTGAGAGGCCGCTCGTCCTCGTGCTCGAGGACATCCACTGGGCCGAGCCGACCTTTCTCGACCTGATCGAGTACCTCGCTGAGTGGACGAGGGAGGCCGCGCTCCTGATCGTCTGTCTCGCTCGGGGAGAGCTCCTGGATCTGAGGCCGAGCTGGAGAGGAGCGCGCCTGGCGCTCGAGCCGCTCAGCGAGACCGAGGCGGCAAGCCTGATCGACCGGCTGCTCGGCGACGCCTCGCTTCCCGAGGCGGGTCGCGCCCGTATCGTCGCGGCCGCCGAGGGGAACCCGCTCTTCGTCGAGCAGATGCTCGCACTCGCGGAAGAGCGGCCGGGCGAGGAAACCATCGTCCCTCCGACGATCAGCGCCCTTCTCGCCGCCCGCCTCGACCGGCTCGAGCCGGAAGAGCGCGCAGTGCTCGAGCGTGCGGCGGTCGCCGGGAAGGTCTTCTACTGGGGCGCCGTCGCCCATCTGTGCCCTCCCGAGATGAGGCCCCGAGCCGGATCTCACCTGCTCTCGCTCGTCCGCAAGGATCTGATCGCGCCCGAGCGGTCGGACCTCCCCCGGGAGGACGCGTTTCGGTTCCGCCACATCCTCATCCGCGACGCGGCCTACGCCGGGATTCCGAAGCAGGCGCGGGCCGAGCTCCACGAGCGCTTCGCCGGCTGGGTCGACACACGCTGGGGGGAGCGGGCGAGCGAGGTCGAGGAGATCATCGGCTACCACCTCGAGCAGGCGGTTCGTTATCGGACCGAGCTCGGCCTGGCGGACGCCGGTGGATCCGACCTGGCCCGCCGAGCCGCGACGCACCTGGGTGCGGCAGCGTCTCGCGCGGTGGCCCGAAGCGACGCGCTCGCCGCGGC
>JBGPNP010000149.1:0-6572 GCA_041487575.1 Gaiellaceae bacterium
CATCCGCGCCGCGACGGCGACCGCGAGGCCGGTGAGCATGAGCGGGGCCGCGCTGACGAGCGTCTCGGCGAACGCATCCCCGCTCCCGAACGCGTTCGAGACCATCGTCTTGTAGCTGCCCACGACCGGGTAGCTGCCCGCGAGGAGAACGACGGCCCCGACGAGGAGGCCGAGGAAGACCGCGCCACCGCGGACGGCGCCCATCGCCCGGGACGAAGGGAGCGCGCGGCGCTCGAGGACGAGCGGCCCAACCCTCGTGCTCATAGGCCAACCTGCAAGCGAACATCCTCCCGAGCGAAGCGAAGGGGCCAACTATTCCCCCGCGAAAAATGCGAAGCATTTTTCGCGGCTTTTCGCGGCCTGCTCATGCGACGGCCTCCGCCTCCGCTCCGCCCATGAGCAGGCCCAGCTCCTCGATCTTGCACTCGGCCCTCGGGATGACTCCGGCGAGACGGCCGCTGTGGAGCACGCCGACCGGGTCCGAGAGCGCGAGGACCTCGTCCAGGTCCTCGGAGATCAGGAGGATGGCCGCGCCCGCCTGCTGCTGCGCCTGGAGCGCCTGCCGCACCGCCTCGGTGCCGGCGACGTCGAGGCCGCGAGTCGGGTGCACGGCGACGATCACCTTCGGGTTCTCTGCCGTCTCGCGCGCGAGGAGGAGGCGTTGGAGGTTCCCGCCGGAGAGGAGGCGCACGGGCGCGGTCGCCGAGGCGCCTCGGACCTCGAACTCGACGAGCATCTTCTCGGCGAGTCGCCGTGCCTCGGCCAGGTCGAGGAAGAGCCCCTTGGCCACCGGCTTACGCCGGTAGGCCTTGAGGATCGCGTTCTCGGCCGCCGTCATGCCGGGCACGAGCCCCTGGCCGAGCCGGTCCTCGGGGATGTGGGCAACGCCCGCCTCGATCGCCGCCCGCGCGGAGCGGTTGGCGAGGTCCGTCTCGCCGACCAGGATCCGTCCTGCCGTCACGCCCCGCAGCCCGGTGACCACCTCGGCGAGCTCGCGCTGGCCGTTCCCGGCCACCCCGGCGATGCCGAAGATCTGGCCGGCGCTGACTCCGAGCGAGACGCCGACGAGGCCGGGGAGGCCGCGGTCGTTCTTGGCCGAGACACCTTCGAGGCGCAGCACCGGCTCGCCGGCTTCGCGGCTCAGCGGCTTGTCGGCGAGCACGACGTCGCGGCCGACCATCATACGGGCGAGCGTCCGCGCGTCCACCTCGCCGCGCCGCGCGTCGCCGGCGTTCTTCCCGCCCCGAAGTACCGTGATCCGGTCGGCGACGGCGAGCACCTCGTCGAGCTTGTGCGTGATGAAGACGATCGCCTTTCCCTCGTTCGCCATCCCCCGCACGATCGTGTAGAGGTCGTCCGCCTCCTGCGGCGTCAGCACCGCGGTCGGCTCGTCGAGGATGAGGACGTCGGCGCCGCGATAGATGGCCTTGAGGATCTCGACGCGCTGCTGCTCGCCGACGGAGAGCTGCCAGATGCGGGCGGAGGCGTGCACCGGCATCCGGTAGAGGCGCGCGAGCTCCTCGACCTGACGGACGCCCGCCCCGCGTCCGAGCCACCAGCGCGGTGCGTGCCAGCCCAGGACCGCGTTCTCGGCCACCGTGAGCGTGTCGACGAGCTTGAAGTGCTGGTGCACCATCCCGATGCCAGCGTCGATCGCGTTCCGGGGCGAGCGGAAGGAGACCGGACGGCCGTCGCGGAGGATCTCGCCCTCGTCGGGTCTGTAGAGCCCCGTGAGGATGTTCATCAGCGTCGTCTTGCCGGCGCCGTTCTCGCCCAGGAGCGCGTGCACCTCGCCCGCGTGGAGCTCGAGGTTGACGTGGTCGTTGGCGACCAGTCCGGGGAAGCGCTTGACGATTCCCCGTAGCTCGACGAGCGGCGCTTCGGCCATCAGTGGTTCGCCCGGTGACGTTGCCGGAATTCTGGGTCGCGAGAAGCGAGCCAGGCAAGGACGCAGAGAGCGCTCATGCTAGAGAGCATGGGCGTGACCGAGGACGCCGCATGGCAACGCCTTATCGCGGGCCAGAAGCCGGTGAACATCGCTGGACGAGCCACTTAGTGGTCTCCACCGTAAGTACGGTCATGTTTGGCAACGCGAAAACCAAGCAGCCCAAGGACGCAGGGAGGCCCCATACCAAGCCGGTATGGGGCCGACTGAGGACGCGGGGATGCGCCGGTTTGCAGCCGGCCAGGCGGGGCTGTGCTTGCGGTGGCGACCACTTCGTTCCTCACGTCGGCGGCCGGGGCGGCCCGCGCCCCCGGCCGGCTGTAACTGTGCCCGCGCTAGGCCTTCGGGATCGATCCCTCGACGCCCTCGACGAGCCACTGCCATGAGAGCGCGTCCTTCAGGGACATGACCTGGCCCGCCGCGATCCTGACCTTGCCGCTCTGGTCCTTGATCGGGCCGGAGAGCACGCTGAACTTCAGGGCCTTGATGTCCGCCGCTTTCTTGGCGACGAGGGCTTTCGTCCCGGCGTCGACGAGGCCAGACAGCGGGGCCAGAGTGACCGTGCCTGTGTGCATGTTGCCGTAGAACTGATCGGCCTTCCACGTCCCGTTGAGGGCGTCCTGGCAGCGGCGCGTGTAGTAGCCGCCCCAGCTCCACAGCGGCGCGGTCAGGAACGCCTTGGGCGCAAAGCGACGGTTGTCGGCGTCGTACGCGACCCAGAACTTGCCCTTCGCCTGCGCGGCCTGGCCCGTCGCCGGGGAGTCCTCGTGCTGGGCGAGCACGTCGGCGCCGACTGAGAGAAGGCTCTCCGCGGCGCTCCGCTCTTTCGCAGGGTCGAACCACGTCGAGGTCCAGACGACGCGCACGGTCGCCTTCGGGTTGACCGAGCGCGCCCCGAGCGTGAAGGCATTCAGGCCGCGCACGACTTCCGGGATGGGGAACGCGGCGACGTAGCCGAGCTTTCCCGACTTCGTCTTCTTGCCCGCAGCCATGCCGGAGAGGTAGCGCGGCTCCTCCATCGCGCCGAAGTAGTTGCCCATGTTCGCGGCGCTCTTGAAGCCCGAGCAGTGCTCGAACTTCACCTTCGGAAACTGCTTGGCCACCGCCAGCGTCGGGTCCATGAACCCGAACGAGGTCGTGAAGACGATGTCGTTCTTCTTGGCGAGCTGGGTGATGACGCGCGTCGCGACCGCGGGGGTCTCTTGCACGCTCTCGACGAAGGTCGTCTTGAGCTTGCTGCCGAGCGCCTTCTCGGCGGCCTTGCGCCCCTGGTCGTGCTGGTACGTCCAGCCGTTGTCCCCGACCGGCCCGACGTACATCCAGGCGGCCCGAAGCGTCGCTTGCGTCGCGGCGGACGCCGGCCCCGCCTTCGCGAGGAGCGCACCGAGCGCGGACATCGAGAGCCCGAGCGCAGTGCCCCGCTTGAGGAACTGCTCCCGGCTCAGCCTCCCCTCCGCGAGCGCGTCCCCGAGTTCCTCCAGATGCCTGTCCGTAGTCATAGACCGGACCCTCCCTTCGTCAGAACGGCACCGCCTGAGCCCCCTGCTCCGCAGGCGACCGTACCACTCGCCCTAGTCCACATCAACCACGTCGTTCCGCATAGCGGAAATCGGTGCCCATTTCAGATCGCGCCCCCGGGCAGCGGCCGCGTAGACTCCCGCGGCGTGAAGCAGCTCTTCGCCAACGGGCACGTCGTGACGATGGACGACGCGGGCACGGAGCACGACGGCGCGTGGGTGCTCGTCGCCGACGGGCTCGTCGAGGCCGTCGGCGCCGGAACGCCTCCTGCGGCCGAGCGGGTCTTCGACCTTGCCGGTGCGGTCATCACGCCGGGGCTCGTCAACACGCACCACCACCTGTACCAGACGCTGACCCGGGCCCGGGCCCAGGAAGCCGACCTCTTCACCTGGCTGAAGACCCTCTATCCGATCTGGGCGCGGGTCGACGCCGAGTCGGAGTACGCGGCCGCCCGCACCGGCCTCGCCGAGCTCGCCCTCTCGGGCTGCAGCACCGTGTTCGACCACCACTACGTCTTCCCGCACGGGCGCGCTGGGCTAGTCGAGGCGGAGGTGCAGGCCGCCCGCGAGCTCGGCGTCCGCATCGTCGCCTCGCGCGGCTCGATGGACCTCGGCGAGTCCCAGGGCGGCCTGCCGCCGGACGACGTCGTCGAGGACCTCGACGCGATCCTCGCCGACACGGAGCGGCTCTACGCCCAGTTGCACGAGCCCGGGCCGGGCGCCCGCGTCCAGATCGCCGTCGCGCCCTGCTCGCCGTTCTCGGTCACGAAGCGGCTCATGACGGAGTCCGCCGAGCTCGCCCGCAGCCTCGGGCTCCCCCTGCACACACACCTTGCTGAGACCGTCGAGGAAGACGAGTACTGCCAGGGGATCTTCGGCTGCCGGCCGGTCGAGTACCTCGAACAGGTCGGCTGGCTCGCCGGCGACGTCTGGTGCGCGCACTGCGTCCACCTCTCGCCCGACGACATCCGGAGCTTCGCCGCCGCCGGAACCGGGGTCGCCCACTGCCCCACGTCGAACCTCCGCCTCGGCGCGGGCGTCGCGCCGGTGCGCGACATGGTGGACGCCGGCGTCCGGGTCGGGCTCGGGGTGGACGGCTCGGCCTCGAACGAGCGCGGCGACCTCTTCTTCGAGGTCAAGCAGGCGCTCCTCGTCGCGCGCGGCCGGGGCGGGCCGGCCGCGATGACCGTGCGCGACGCGCTCCGGCTCGGAACGCGGGGCGGCGCCGCCGTCCTCCACCGCGACGACATCGGCTCGATCGAGCCCGGCAAGTGCGCCGACCTCGCCGTCTGGCGCACGGACGGGCTCGAGCTCGGTGGCGCCGAGGACCCGGTCGCAGGCCTCGTCTTCTCGGGCTCGCACCGGGTCGACCGGCTCTACGTCGGCGGCGAGGAGGTCGTCCGGGACGGGCGGCTCGTGCGCGCCGACGAGGAGGAGATCGCCCGCGAGCACCGCGTCCAGGCCCGGAGGTTCCTGTAGTGCACCGCCCGGTGAATACGGCGCGCCCTGGCGGCTGCAAAGCGGCGCCCGACTGCGTCCTCAGTCGCGCCCATATTCGTCAAATATGGACGCTCCCTGCGTCCTTGCCCGGCTTGCTTTTGGCGCGCCAGGATCATCACCGTACCCACCGGACGGCGCACTCCTGATCTCGACCCACGTCCTCGACGTCGAGCGCGGCCTCCCGGCGACCGGGGTGCGGGTCGAGCTCTACCGCGGCGACGAGCTCGTCGGCGCCGGGGAGACGAACGACGACGGCCGCATCCCGGAGCTCGCGCCGGCAGGGCTCGAGGCCGGCTCGTACCGGATGGTCTTCCACCCGCCCTCGACGTTCTTCCGCCGGGTCGAGCTCGAGCTCGCGATCGACGATACGGGGCGCCACTACCACGTGCCGCTCCTCGTGTCCTCGTACTCGTGCGCGAGCTACCGCGGCAGCTGACGGCCGAGGAGCTGGCCGGGCTCTTCGAGGGCCGGACGCGCTTCGTCCAACTCCTCGCTGAGCGGGAAGACCCGCTCACCGAGGCAAGGAATCTCGTCCGAGAGCTCTCCGAGGAGGAAAGGATCGAGGTCTTGAACGCCCACCCGGCGATCGGGGCGAAGAAGCTCTCTCCCCGCTCGGCGACAGAGCAGGGCGGCGCGGAGGACCCGGCCGTACTCGAGGAGCTTGCGCGCCTGAACCGCGCCTACGAGCAGAAGTTCGGCTTCCGCTTCGTCGTCTTCGTCAACCGGCGGCCCAAAGCCGCGATCGTCCCGATCCTCCGCGAGCGGCTCGAGCGCAGCCGCGAGGACGAGATTGAGACGGCGCTCTCCGAGCTCGTCTCGATCGCGATCGACCGCTGGCAGCGCGCGTGACTCGGTAGATTCCGCCCGTGCTCGAGATCACCGCCGGCCCGTACCGCTTCGTCGCCCGCCTCGAGGAGGAGGCGGCGCCGCAGACGGTCGCCGCCTTCCGGCGCCTGCTGCCACTCGAGAGCAAGATCATCCAGGCGCGCTGGAGCGGCCAATCCGCCTGGATCCCGTTCGGCGAGCTCGACGTCGGCGTCGGCCCCGAGAACGCGAACAGCTACCCGGCGCCGGGCGAGATCCTCCTCTACCCGGGCGGCGTGAGCGAGACGGAGATCCTCTTCCCGTACGGGCCGACCTGCTTCGCGAGCAAGGCCGGCCCGCTCGCCGGGAACCACTTTGCCACGATCGTCGAGGGCAACGAGCTGCTCCAGGAGCTCGGCGAGCGCGTCCTCTGGCAGGGCGCGCAGGACATCCTTTTCGTCGAGCGCTGAACGTCCGCGGCGCCGGGGCGCGGTTTCCGCCATGCGATAGAGTGTTTCCCGTGAAGCGGCGGACGAAGCCCCAATCGCTCGTCCAGTCGGTCGGGCGGAGCATCGACATCCTCGAGGCGCTGGCCGGGGCCGGGGAGCTCGGGCTCGTCGAGCTCGCCGGCCGCACGGGGCTCCAGCCGAGCACCGTGCACCGGCTCCTCTCCACCCTGGTTGACCGCGGCTACGTTCTCCAGCACGCCTACACGGGCCGCTACCTCCTTGGCTACAAGGTCGTCGAGCTCGCGAGCTCGGTCTCGAAGCGCACCGAGCACCTGCGGGCGCTCTCCCGGCCCCACC
>JBGPNP010000150.1:0-6565 GCA_041487575.1 Gaiellaceae bacterium
CGTCGGCGCGCAGGTGCCCGTAGGCGAAGCGACCCTTGTCGCAGAGCCAGCCCTCGTTCACCTCGGGGTGGTTGCGGGAGAGGATGCGGGCCACCTTCCCCTCGCGCGTCGTCGCCGAGATCGTGCAGCCGACCGGGCAGAGGCCGCACACCGTGGGGACGTTCTGGATCTCCCACGGCCGCGCCTTGAAGCGGTACGTCGTCGGCAGGAGCGCCCCGACCGGGCAAAGCTCTGTCACGTTGCCGGAGAAGTGCGCGCGATAGGGCTCGTCCTGGAAGGTGGCGATGATCGACTGCGCGCCGCGGTCGACCGCCACGAGCTGGCCGTCCTCGGAGACCTGCTCCGAGAAGCGGGTGCAGCGGTAGCAGAGGATGCAGCGCTCGCGGTCGAGGGCGATCAGCGGCGAGATCGGGATCGGCTTGTCGAACGTGCGCTTGGGGAACTGCATCCGCGTCGAGCCGGGACCCCAGCGGAAGGTGAGGTCCTGGAGCGGGCACTCGCCGCCCTTGTCGCAGTCGGGGCAGTCGAGCGGGTGGTTGAGGAGGATGAACTCGAGGACGGCGTTCTGGCCCCAGGCCGCCTTCTCGCTCGTCTGCGCCGTGCGGAGGACGAGGCCCTCCTGGGCGGTGAGCGTGCAGGCCGCCTGGAGCTTCGGCATCCCCTCGACCTCGCAGAGGCACATGCGGCAGGCGCCGACGGGGGGCCCAAGGCGCGGCTCGTAGCAGAAGACCGGAATCTCGACGCCGGCCGTGAGCGCCGTCTCGACCATGCCGGCACCCTTCGGCACCGTGATGGCGCGCCCGTCGACGGTGACGGTGACGAGCTCGGGCTGGCTCACGCGGTAACTCCTTGCACTTCCGTCGCGCAATCGGCACATCCGGCGGGACATGGCCCGCCGGCGCCGCGGTACGCTGCGGCTGGGTGGTGGGTGGCACGCCTTCCCCTCCCAGGGTGGGGCGTTTGGGCCGGAAGTACGCCCGCGGCCAGGCTGGCTGCGGTCACGCCGGCGCCTCGATCCCTTCGCGAACGTGCGCGTGATGCTGGTCCACCGGGGCCAGGAGACCCTTGAGCGAGGACTCCCCGCCGAACGGGCAGCCGCCCTCGTCGATGTGGCGCTGGTACTCGGAACGGAACTTCGCCACGTAGCTCGCGACGGGCATCGCAGCCGCGTCCCCGAGCGGGCACAGGCAGTTGCCGAGGATTCGGTTGCAGACATCGAGGAGGAGGTCGAGCTCCCCCTGCGAGGCGCGGCCCTCCTCGATCTTCCGCAGGATGGAGACCATCCAGCGCGTCCCCTCCCGGCACGGCGTGCACTTCCCGCACGACTCGTGCATATAGAACTGCGCCACCCGGAGGCCGAGTTGAACCATGCAGCAGCGGTCGTCGATGACGATGACGGCGCCCGAGCCGAGCATCGAGCCGGCCGTCGCCATCGAGTCGAAGTCGAGCGGCGTGTCGATCTCGGCGGCGGTGAGGACGGGCACGGAGGAGCCGCCGGGGATGACCGCCTTGAGCGCGTGCCCATTGGTGACGCCGCCGCCGATGTCGAAGACGAGCTCGCGGAGGCTCGTCCCGAGCTCGAGCTCGTAGTTTCCGCCCCGGACGACGTTCCCCGAGAGCGAGAAGACGCGCGTGCCGGCGGAGTTCTGGACGCCGATCTCGGCGTACCTCTTGCCGCCCATGCGGATCACGAACGGGTACGCGGCGAGCGTCTCCACGTTGTTGATCAGCGTCGGCGAGGCGTAGAGGCCCGAGATCGCCGGGAAGGGCGGCTTCGGCCGCGGCTGTCCGCGCTTGCCCTCGAGCGACTCGAGAAGACCGGTCTCCTCGCCGCAGATGTAGGCGCCGGCGCCGCGGTGGATGACGATCGAGCAGTCGAACCCGGTGCCGAGGATGTTCGCGCCGACGAGGCCGCGGCTGCGCGCCTCCTCGAGGGCGTCGCGCATGATCTCGAACTCGCTCAGGTACTCGCCGCGCAGGTAGATGAAGGCCGCCTCGGCCCCGATCTCGTAGGCCGCGATGAGCGAGCCCTCGATGACCGCGTGGGGGATCCGCTGCATGATCTCGCGATCCTTGAAGGTGCCCGGCTCGGACTCGTCCGCGTTCACGGTCAGGTAAGCGGGCTTCGTGCGCTGCTCGGCCTTCGGCAGGAAGCTCGCCTTGCGCCCGGCGGGGAAGCCGGCGCCGCCCCGGCCGCGCAGGCCCGAGTCGAGGATCTCCTGGACGATCGCCTCGCGCTCCATGCCGAGCGCCTGGCGAAGGGCCTTGTACCCGCCGACCTTCTCGTACTCGGCGAGCTTCGTCAGGTCCCGGTCCGCGTGCTCGAAGAGGAGCGCTCTAAGCCCCACTGAGCTCCTCCACGATCGCGGCGACGTCCTCGGCCCTCACGGGCTCCCGATAGCGGTGGTCGACGGCGACGACGGTGCCCCAGCCGCAGCCGCCCGCGCACTCGACGGCGCGGAGCGTGACGAGTCCGTCGGGAGTCGTCTCCCCGGCGTGGACGCCGAGCTCGCGCTCGAACGCCTCGAGGACCCCCTGCGCGCCGACGAGGGCGCAGGAGACGTTCGTGCACACCTCGACGAGGTGTTCCCCGACCGGCTCGAGGTGGTACATGTCGTAGAAGCTCGCGACCGCCTGGCAGTAGGCGGGGCTCACGTCGAGAGCGTCGGCAACCTCGCGGAGCGCCTCGGGTGGCAGCCACCCGTACTTCTTCTGCGCGAGGTGGAGCGCGGGCATGATCCCCGAGCGCCGCACCGGATACTGAGCCGCGATCTCCTGGATCTCATTGAAGAGGGAGCGCTCGTCGGAGACGCTCATTTCATCCTCCCGAGCGAAGCGACGGGACTAGCGTGGGTCCGCGGAAAATGCGTAGCATTTTTCGCGGTGATCATCGGTCAACCTCGCCCATGACCGTGTCGAGTGAACCGACGATCGCGATCAGGTCGGCGATGAGCGCGTCGCTGATGCAGGTCGCCGTCGCCTCGAGCGCGACGAACGAGGGCGCGCGGAACTTCACCCGCCACGGCTTCGGGCCGCCGTCGGAGACGAGGTAGCAGCCCATCTCGCCGCGCGCCGACTCGATGGCGACGTAGACCTCGCCCTCCGGGACGCGGTAGCCCTCAGTGACGAGCTTGAAGTGGTGGATGAGGCTCTCCATCGACGTGTGGAGCTCATGGCGCGGCGGCAGGACGACCTTGCGGTCGTCGGCAATCCATGGCCCCTCGGGCATTCCCTCGAGCGCCTGGACGATGATCCGCACCGACTCGCGCATCTCGTCCATGTGGACGCGGTAGCGGTCGTAGACGTCGCCCGCCGTGTAGACCGGGACATTGAAGTCCACCTGGTCGTACGCGAGGTAGGGCTGAGCGCGGCGCAGGTCCCAGTCGACGCCCGAGGCGCGGAGGATGGGCCCCGACTGGCCGAGCGCGATCGCATCCTCGGCGGAAAGGAGCCCGAGCCCCTTCGTGCGCTCGAGCCAGATCGCGTTCCGGTCGAGGATCGTCTCGTAGTCGTCGACCGCCTTCGGCATCAGCTCGCAGAACCTGCGGCACTCGTCGTAGAAGCCCGGCGGGATGTCCTCCGCGAGCCCGCCGGCCTGGAAGTAGCGGGTGTGCATGCGCACCCCGGTGACCAGCTCGAAGAGGTCGAGGACGGCGTCGCGCTCGCGGAAGCAGTACCAGAGCATCGAGATCGCGCCGATCTCGAGCGCCCCGGTGCCGAGCCAGATCAGATGCGAGTGGATGCGCGAGAGCTCCGACATGAGCATCCGCATCCAGACGGCCTTCGGCGGCGTCTCGATGCCGAGGAGCTTCTCGATCGCGAGCACGAAGACGAGCTCGTTCATCTGGAACGAGAGGTAGTCGATCCGCGCCGGGTACGTGATCGCCTTCCAGTACGTCTTCTGCTCCATCGACTTCTCGAACCCGGTGTGGAGATAGCCGATGACCGCGTTCAGCCCGACGACGTGCTCGCCGTTCAGGTCGACCTGGAGGCGGAGGACGCCGTGCGTGGACGGGTGGTTGGGCCCGAAGTTGACCGTCAGGATGTCGCCCTCCTCGAGCAGGGCGGGATCGACCTGGAGCACGGTCGGGGTCGGCTGCGGGATCCTGCTTCTCTCGTAGATCGGCGGACCGAAGGCGACGCCCGACGCTCCGGCCGGCCCCACGCGCTCTGCGACCCCCACTACTCCTCCCCCGAGAACCGGACCGGCTCGCCGCCGATGGGGTAGTCCTTGCGGAGGGGGTGCCCGGCCCAGTCGTCCTCCATGAGGATGCGCTCGAGGTTCGGGTGGCCCTCGACGCGGATGCCCATCATGTCCCAGGCCTCGCGCTCGTGCCAGTCGGCGGTCGGCCACACCGAGACGACGCTCGGGACGGGCTCGCCGTCGTCGCACCAAACCTGGAGCCGGACGCGCGGCGCGCCCTCGCGGAGCGCAAGCAGGTGGTAGCTGATCGAGAAGCGCGTCGGCTTCGGCTCGGGCGTCTTCGCAAGACCCCATGAGCCGGGGGCGTTGAGGTCGCGCCCCGCCCGGCTGCCCCAGTAGCCGGCGACCCCTTGCTCCCCCCAGCCGAGGTAGTCGGCGGCGGAGATGTCCGAGAGGAAGTTGAAGCCGAGCTCGTCGCGGAGATAGAGGCCGGCGTCCACGAGCCGCTCGCGCTCGACGACGACCGTCGTCTCGCCGTACGCCTGCTTTTCCTCCACGAACCCAGGGACGGCTTCGTAAGTCGAGGTCACGGTCTACCTCCCGAGCGAAGCGAAGGGACTAATCCCGGCTTACCCGGAAAATGCGCCAGCATTTTTCGGGTCATCAAGACGCGACTTTGCGGATCTCGTACGCAGGCGGGACGCCGGCCTTGATCTTCTCCTGGAGGCGGACGAGGCCCTCGAGCAGCGCCTCGGGCCGAGGCGGGCAGCCGGGGACGTGGACGTCGACCGTGACGATCCGGTCGACTCCCTGGAGGACGGCGTAGTTGTTGAACATGCCGCCGGAGCTCGCGCACGCGCCCATCGCGATCACCCACTTCGGCTCGAGCATCTGGTCGTAGATCTGGCGCAGCGGCGCGGCCATCTTCTGCGAGACGCGTCCTGAGACGATCATGAGGTCGGCCTGGCGCGGCGAGGAGCGGAACACCTCCATCCCGAAGCGGGAGACGTCGTAGCGCGAGCCGACGATGGCGATCATCTCCATCGCGCAGCAGGCGAGGCCGAAGGTGTCCGGCCAGATCGAGCTCCCCTGCGCCCAGGCGATCGCCTTCTGGAGGGTCGTGAGCATGAGCTTCGACTCGAGGTCGTCGCCCAGCTCCCGCTCGAACACGCCGGGGCCCTTCTTCCGCATCAGCACCCGCTCGGACCCGAGCCCGTAGTCGGCGAGCCTCGCCCTCCGCTCTACCGCCACTCGAGCGCCTTCTTCTTCCAGACGTAGACGTACGCGACGGCGAGGATGACGATGAAGAAGCCGAACTCGGCCACCGCGAACCAGCCGACTCGCTCGAGGATGACGGCGACCGGGTAGAGGAACACGATCTCGATGTCGAAGACGATGAAGAGCATCGCCGTCAGGTAGAAGCTGATCGTGAACCGCTGCTGCGGCATCGGGCCCTTCGAGACGCCCGACTCGAACGGGATCGCGCGCTGTCGCGATCTCGTCTTCGCTCTGGTCGCGAAGAGGAACGACATCGCGACCATCGAGGCGGGAATCGCGAAGGCGATCAGCCCGTAGACGAGGAAGGGAAACCAGTCGGCGATCAAACCGGCCCGCATTCTACGCTCACAAGCGAGGCGCCGTGCAGCCGCTCAAAACCGTTTCGCAAGCGGGAATCAGCCCCTGCTACGCACGATACAAACTAAAGGATGGACGGCGTCCTGCCGACCATGGGCTAGAATCGAACCATGGTCACAGTCACCGAGAGAGCAGCGGACAAGATCAGGGAGCTCATGGCCGAAGAGCCGGAGGGCGAGATCAGCGTTCTCCGCGTCGCGGTCCAGGGCGGCGGGTGCTCGGGGTTCCAGTACGAGCTCGGGTTTGATCACGGCCCGCAGGACGGGGACAACGAGGTCGAGATGAACGGCGTCCGCGTCGTCATCGACCCCTTCAGCGCGCCGTATCTCACCGGCTCGGAGATCGACTACGTCGACGCGCTCATGGGCGCCGGCTTCGCGATCAACAACCCGAACGTCGTCGCCGCGTGCGGCTGCGGCTCGTCCTTCCAGGCGAAGGACGAAGTGGGCGCGGAGGCCGAGGCCGTCACGGCCCATGCGGGCGGCGGCTGCGGCTCCGGCTGCTCTCACTAGGCGCGGGCGCACCAGGGCACGAGGCGGACGGGGCATCCGTCGCCTACAGGGGTAGCATCGGCGACCCAAACGAACATCCTCCCGAGCGACGCGATGGGACAAGCTACCTCCGTGGAAAATGCGCAGCATTTTTCGCGGATAGCTCGTAGGGAGGCTGACCTATGAGACACCCTTTGCCAACCTTCTACGCGGCGCACGCGATCACCTCGGGCTTGGAGCGGTTGGCCTGATGGACGGCCTCGTCGTAGAGGGCGCGCTTGTGGAGCAGGTGCCA
>JBGPNP010000151.1:0-6514 GCA_041487575.1 Gaiellaceae bacterium
ATCACGAGGTATCTGCGCATGTCTCGGGAGAGGGTACCGGTCTAGATGCTCAAGGGACGTGCCCGGACTTCGCCGGGAAGCGGGTCAGTCCTTGCGGCGCGGCTGCGCGCCCTTCGCGCGCCCGAGCTGCTCGAGATCGCGGTCCACGGGGCTCGTTCCGGCCTCTTCGAGGCCCTCCGCCTCGTCGTCGGCGTGGTGCTCCGAGAGCGGTACGACGGTGGCGATCGAGCGGCGCGCGACCTCGATCTCGACGTCCTCGGCGATCAGAAGGTGCACCTTCTCGTCCTCGATGCCGACGACGTCGCCGTAGATCCCGCCGGCGGTGATGACCTCGTCGCCGGGCTTCAAGTTGGCGAGGAGCTCCTTGTGCCGGCGTTGCTGCTTCTTCTGTGGCCGGATCATCATCACGTACATGAGAACGACCATGATCAGGAGAATCGGAATGAAACCCCGCATCTAGGGCACCTCCTCGCCGGCGGCGCTCTGCCCGAGCCGGTCGAGCGCCGCCGTCCTATAGGCGGCGAACTCGCCCCGCTCGATGCTCGCGCGCGCGCCCGCGGTCAGATCGAGAAGGAAACGGACGTTGTGCTCGGACAAAAGTATCAAGCCGAGCATCTCATCCTGGTTCACGAGATGTCGAAGGTACGCGCGCGAGTGGCGCCGGCAGGCGACGCACGGGCAGCCGGGGTCGAGCGGCCCGTCGTCGCGGGCGAAGCTCGCGTTCCGGAGGTTCAGCCGCCCTTCCCACGTGATCGCCGAGCCCATGCGGCCGAGGCGCGTCGGGAGCACGCAATCGAACATGTCCACCCCGCGCCCGACGACCTCGAGGATGCCGGCCGGGTCGCCGATCCCCATGAAGTAGCGGGGCCGGTCGGCCGGCAGGAGCCCGGCCGTCAGGGCCGTCGTCTCGAGCATGGCCCCCCGCTCCTCCCCGACGGTCAGGCCCCCGATCGCGTAGCCGTCGAACTCGAGCGCGGCGATCTCCTCGACCGAGCGGCGGCGGAGCTCCGGGTCGACCCCGCCCTGGGTGATGCCGAAGACGAGCTGGCCCTCGGCACGGGTCGCGCGGCGCTGCCGGGCGGCCCAGAGCGAGGTGCGGCGGACGGCGGCCTCGAGCTCGGCGCGCGGCGGCGCGGCCGGCGGGCAGACGTCCAGGCACATGGCGACGTCGGAGCCAAGCCGGCGCTGGATCCCGGCCACGAGCTCGGGCGTGAAGCGCTCGGAGCGGCCGTCGTAGACCGAGCGGAAGGTGACGCCCTCGTCGTCGGCGGCGAGGATCGTGTCGCGGAGCGAGAAGACCTGGTAGCCCCCCGAGTCAGTGAGGATCGGGCCTTCCCAGCCCATGAAGCGGTGGAGCCCGCCAAGCTCCTCGATCAGTTCCGCCCCCGGCCGGAAGTGGAGGTGGTAGGAGTTGCCGAGGAGGATCGTCGTCCCGAGCTCGCGCAGGGTCTCGGGCTTCAGGCCCTTCACGCTCGCCTTCGTCCCCACAGGCATGAACGCCGGGGTCGGCACGTCGCCGTGCGCCGTGTGCAGGACGCCTGCGCGGGCGGCGCCGTCGGTGGCGGCGATCGTGAAGCTCACGAGCCGGGAGGGTAGCGTCCGAGGGCCGCGTCGGTGAGAATCGCCGGATGGCTGGCTTCGCGGTCGCTTCGCCCGACGGGGCCCGGATCACGGCGCAGGTGAGCGGATCCGGCCCGCCGCTCGTGCTTCTGCACGGGACGAGCGGCGACCACGCGAGCTTCAGGTTCGTCGAGCCCTTGCTCGCCGAGGGGTTCACGGTCTACGCCGTCGACCGCCGCGGCCGCCGGGAGAGCGGCGACGGCTCCGAGTACGCGCTCGAGCGCGAGTTCGAGGACGCCGCGGTAGTGGTCGACTCGATCGGTGGGCCGGTCGACCTCTTCGGCCACTCCTACGGCGCCGATGTCGCGCTTGGAGCCGCGCCGCTCGCACGCAACCTGCGCCGGCTCGTGCTCTACGAGCCCGCGCCGGGGTTTGCGTCCGTTCCGGCTGAGTTCGTCGAACGGCTCGATGACTTGCTCGAGCAGGGCGACCGCGAGCAGCTCCTGACGGAGGTCATGATCGAGTTCGCGGGCTTCGGGCCGGAGATGATGGAGGCCTTCCGGGCCTCCCCGTCCTGGGCGCATCGCGTGGCCGCGGCGCATACGATCCCACGCGAACTCCGTGCCGAGGAGGCGTGGGCATTCGACCCGGAAGGCTACCGGAGTTTCACTGCGCCGACGCTCCTCCTCCTCGGAAGCAAGAGCCCCGAGTGGGCGAGGCGCGGAACGGAGATCGTCGCCGCTGGTCTGCCGACGAGCAGGGTCGCCGTCCTCGAAGGGCACGGCCACGTCGCCACCATGACGGGGCCCGAGCTCCTCGTGAGCGAGGTCGTCGCCTTCCTCAGCGACCCCTGACGGGCTCGAGCACGCCTCCGGTCATCCCGAGCCTACTCTCGATCCTCGTCGCGCTTTCGAACGCTGGTGTTCCACTGCACGATCGAAGAATGCCCTGATCTCGCTGTCGACAGCGATGAGAGACCCGGCGCCGGCAGGGACCAGAACGGCGCATCCCGGCTTCTGACCACCGATCTCTCGAAGATCGTGAGTTGGAACACAAGGCGCTCGGAGCACGGACTCGGCCGGCCGACTGGGCAGGGCCTTCAGACGACGAGCATCGCGTCGCCGAACGAGTAGAACCGGTAGCGCTCCTCGATCGCGCGCCGGTAGAGCCGACGTGTCTCCTCGACGCCCGCGAAGGCCATCACGAGCGCGAGCAGGGTCGAGCGCGGGAGGTGAAAGTTCGTTACGAGCGCGTCCACCCGCCGGAACTCGAACCCCGGAATGACGAAGAGCCGCGTACGCCCCTCGAGAGGGCCTCCGCGGGCGATTGTCTCCAGCACGCGCACCGTCGTCGTCCCCACGGCGACGACGCGCTCCGCCCGGCGGATTCGCTCCCACGCCTCCGGCTCCACCCCGTAGCGCTCGCTGTGGAGCTCGTGCTCGCCCAGTGTGGCGGCGGTCACCGGCCGGAACGTGTCGAGCCCCACGTGGAGGGTGACGCGCTCGACGTCGAGGCCGGCGAGGAGCCCCGGGGTGAAGTGAAGCCCGGCGGTCGGCGCCGCGGCGGAGCCGGGCTCCTCGGCGTACACCGTCTGGTAGCGCCCGGGGTCGGCGAGCGGCTCGCGGATGTACGGCGGGAGCGGCGGCTCGCCCGCCGGCTCGCCCTCGAGGCGAACGCGCCAGCAGCCGCCGCCGAGCGGCTCGACGAGTTCGACCGGGCCAAGGCGCATCCCGGGCCGCAGGCGCCGGCTCGGCCGCGCAAGCGCCTCCCAGAGCCCGTCTCCGACGGGCTCCAGAAGAAGGACTTCAGCCTGACCGCCGCCCGGGCGCGCCAGGTGCAGCCGGGCCGGAATGACACGTGTGTCGTTGACGACGACGAGCGCGCCCGGGGGAAGCTCCGCCGGGAGCTCGCGGAAGACGCGGTGGCGGACATCTCCGCTCGCGCGCTCGTAGACGAGGAGTCGCGACTCGTCTCGGCGCTCGAGGGGCCGCTGCGCGATCAGCTCCGAGGGGAGGTCGTAGTCGAGCTCGCTCGTCCTCATACGTCCGACGGCAAAGCTACAGTCGCGCCGATGGATCGGGAGGCGCTCGAGCGAGCCCGCTGCCGTCTCGTCGAGGCGCGGGCCGGGCATCCGCCCGCCGCCGAACTCGAGGCGGCTCTCGACCGGGCGCACGAGGGCCTCGAGTCGCTCGCCCAGGCGACCGCGGAGTTCGAGGCGAGCGTACCCGACCGGCTCGCCTCGGCGATCCAGGAGGGCATGCGGGCCCAGGTCGTGCCCGTCGCTCGCAACCTCGCCGAGGTCCGCGGCCTCTCGAGCCAGATCGTGCGCCGTCTCGAGCGCCTGCAGACCGACCTCGACGCCGAGCGGCGCGCCCGCGTCGAGGATCTGGCGCTCCTCGTCGACCTCGTCAGCTCCGGCTGGCGCGGAGTCGATAGACGGCTCGACCGCCTCGAGCGCGTCATCGACCGGCTCGAGCGCTCGCTCGACGACCGCCCAGTCGCCTCGCTCTACCGGATCGACGACCGGCAGAGCCCGAGCGCCTGAGAACGAGTTCCAAGAGCTCAGCCGGCTGGCAGCCTGAGCTCGAAGCGCGCGCCCTCGCCCGGAGTCGACTCGACGCCGAGACGCCCGCCGAGCGCCTCTGCGAGCTCGCTCGAGATCGCGAGCCCCAGGCCCGTGCCCTGGCCGTTCCTCGACCAGAAGGGGCGGAAGATGCGTTCGCGGTCGTGCTCGTCGATCCCGGGCCCCGAGTCCTGGACCGAGACGAGCACAGAGCCGTTCTCCGCCGCGAGCCCGAGGGCGATCCGGCCGCCGTCGGGCGTCCACTGGAAGGCGTTGTCGAGCAGGTTCGAGACGATCTGGAGGACACGGTCGCCGTCCGTGGCGACGACGGGCTCGGTCTCGAAGAGGCGCTCATAGTCGATGCTGTGCTCGCGGGCGCGGTCGGCGAAACCCTGGTAGGCCTGCTCGAGGAGGCGGCCGAGATCGACCTCGTCCTCGGTGAGCGTGAACCGGTGCGCGTCGAGCTTCGCGAGGTCGAGGACGTCGCCGACGAGCCTGGCGAGGCGGTCGGTCTCGGCGCGGATGATCTCGAGCGAAGCTTCGCGGGCCTCTGGATCCCCGGCAAGCCCTTCACGCAGTGCGTCGGCGTGGCCGCGGATCGCGGTGAGCGGCGTCCTGAGCTCGTGCGAGACGCTCATGAGGAAGTTCCGCGTCTGCTCTTCGGCCTCGGCGAGCCGCTCCGTCATCTCGCGGAAGCGCGCGGTGAGGTGGCCGATCTCGTCGTCCCCGGTCGTCGCGGGGAGCTCGGCGTCGTAGCGGCCTTGCGCGACGTGGTCGGCGGCGCGGGAGAGCGCGAGCAGCGGCCGCGTGACCCGGCGCGAGAGGTACCAGACGAGCCCCGCGGCGACTGCGAGACCGGCGAGGAACGCGATCGCGACCCGCCGGAGCAGGACGAGCCACTGCTGCGTGAGCTGCGCCTTCGGCCGGGCGACGACGAGCGCGCCGAAGGTCTCGCCTCCGAGCTTCACCGGCTCCGCGACTGCGAGGTAGGTGCGGTTCGACCCCGGCGGCTCGAACTCGAGCGTCTGCACCCTGCCGTGTTCGAGGAGGCTCGTGTCGAGGTACCGGAGCGGCAAGCGGCGCAGACCCGAGATCTGCCCGGGGAAGATCGCGAGGCCGGCGTAGTAGAGGCGCGTGTCGGTCGCCTGCTCGAGGAGAGGCGCGGCGAAGCGGGGCGCCTCGCTCCCCTGCCCGACGGAGAGGTCGGCCTGCTTCGCGTAGAGCTCGGCGAGCCCGGCAGCCTGGCGGCGGAGGTCGTGGAGCGTGTCGTCGTGGACGTAGCTCTGGAAGAGCCGGATGGCGATCCCGGCCGTGACGATCCCTGCGACCACGATCCCGACGAGGAACAGCGCCGGCAGGCGGAAGCGCAAGGAGCGCATGACGACGCCCTAGCTCGCCTTCGCCGCCCTCGGCTCCGCTGCCGCCTTGTACCCGACGCCCCACACGGTCACGATCGGCGCGGCGTCGCCGAGCTTGCGGCGGAGCTGGCGCACGTGGACGTCGACGGTGCGCGTGTCGCCGGCGAACGTGTAGCCCCAGACCCGCTCGAGGAGCTGGTCGCGCGTGAGCACGAGACCCTTGTGGTCGAGGAGCTCCCAGAGGAGGTCGAACTCCTTCGGCGCGAGCTGGATCTCCTCCCCGTCCACCGTCACCTCGCGTCGGCCCGAGTCGATGCGCAGCCTGGCGTGCTCGATCACTTCCGAGTCGAACTCACGCCGCTCTGGGGTCGCGCGGCGGAGGATCGACTTCACGCGCGCGACGAGCTCGCGCGGGTTGAAGGGCTTCGTCAGGTAGTCGTCGGCCCCGACCTCGAGCCCGATGATCTTGTCGATGTCCTCGTCCCGGGCCGTGAGCATGAGGATGGGGACGTCCGAGCGCTGGCGGATGCGCCGACAGACATCGATCCCGTCGATATCCGGGAGCATGAGGTCGAGGACGATGAGCGAAGGCGGATCGGCCGCAGCGTTCGCGAGCGCGTCCGTCCCGCTCCCCGCGACGCGGACGAAGAAGCCGGCGTTCTTCAAGTACATCGAGACGAACGAGGCGATGTTCTTCTCGTCCTCGACGACGAGGATCGTCTGGCTCTTCGGCTGCGCCACGGACTACCCGCCCCGAATCGTGCCAGAGCCCTCGGCCGTCGGCGAAGTCCCGCCGAGCGGGAGGGAGCGGAAGTCGGGCGGCCAGGGCTGGAAGCCGGCACCGTCCACCGACATCATCCCAGCGCCGCGGAGCGTCGCCACGCCGCGGCCGACGAGGCTCGCGTCGAGGCCGAGCGCCTGGATGCCGACGCGCCAGCCCTGTCCCGAGACCTTGAAGCGGACGTCGCGGCCCCTGTACACGGTCGTCGAGTCATTGACCTGAACGGTCTCCTCGGCGCCGAAGACGGTGACG
>JBGPNP010000152.1:0-6500 GCA_041487575.1 Gaiellaceae bacterium
CCGGGACGGGCGCGTGCCCGAGAGCTTCCCGGGGTCCGCACCGGGTCCCCACCACGACGGGGTCTGACCACCTGTACGGCGACTACGCCTCGCGTGGTTGAGCCAAAGCCTCGTGGCCAGACGAATCCAACTTTTCCCGGCAGGGATCGTCGGAACGAAAGCGAAAGAGCGCGGTCATGGACGAGTTGACGATCATCGAGCCGGGATACGACGAGCGCGACAAGGTCGAGAGCTGGCGTCTGCACGTCCTCATCGAGGCCGGCTACCCGCTCCCATTCGCCGAGCGCATCGCCGTGAGCGAGGTCGACCTGCACCACGCGGTCGACCTCGTCACGCGGCGCGGCTGCGCTCCGGACGTCGCGGCCGAGATCCTCCTCTAAGACAACGCTTCGATCGCGCTAGTCTCCGGCGGATGAAGCCGGAGCCGCTCCTCTACGGCGACCGCAAGGTCTACACCGTGTCCGCCTTCAACCGCGGGGTCGCCTCCTGGCTCGAGCGCCTGCCGACACTCTGGGTCGAAGGGGAGGTGACGGAGCTCCGCCGGCAGCGCGGCTGGGCGAGCGTCTTCTTCACCCTCAAGGATCCCGGAGACGGCGCCTCCCTTGCCGTCACGATGCCGCGCGGCACGTTCGAGTCGCTCAAGCTCGAGCTCGCCGACGGCGATCGCGTGCAGGTCTTCGGCCGGCCGGAGCTCTGGGAGGCGCGCGGCTCCTTCCAGCTCCGCGCCCTCGCGATCGAGCCGATCGGCCTCGGCGCCGTCCTCGCGAACCTCGAGCGGCTGAAGCGCAAGCTCGCCGCCGAGGGGCTCTTCGCCGCCGAGCGGAAGCGCCCGCTCCCGGTCTTCCCCCGCCGGGTCGGCCTGCTCACGGGCCACGACGCCGCCGCGAAGAGGGACTTCCTCACGGCGGTGGCAGCCCGCTTCCCGGCCGCCAACGTCGTCGTCGCCGAGACGTACGTCCAGGGCGTCCAGGCGCCGCAGGCGCTCGTCTTGGCGCTGGCGGCGCTCTGCGCCGAGCCCGAGGTGGACGTCGTCGTCATCTCGCGCGGCGGCGGGAGCTTCGAGGACCTCCTCCCCTTCAGCGACGAGCGCGTCGTCCGCGCGGTCGCCGCCTGCCCGGTGCCCGTCGTCTCGGCCGTCGGCCACGAGCAGGACGTCCCGCTCGTGGACCTCGTCGCGGACGCCCGCGCCTCGACCCCGACCGCCGCCGCTCGCCTCGTCGTCCCCGACGAGCGAGAGCTCCGCGAGCGGCTCGAGGGCCTCCGGGTCTCCCTCGCGCGGGAGACGCGCCGGATTCTCGAGCGGGCCCGCATAGCCCTCGAGCGCGACGGCGAGCGCCTCGCCGCGAGCCCCGCGCTCCTCCTCGAGCGGAAGCGGGCGATCCTCGACGGGCTCGCCGGCCGGCTTCGCACTCTCTCCCCAAGCGCGACGCTCGCCCGCGGCTACGCGGTCGTGCGCGGCGAGGGCGGCATCGTGCGCTCGGCCGCGGACGTCCAGGCCGGGGCCAGAGTGGACGTCGAGCTCGCGTCCGGCGGCTTCGGAGCACGAGTGGAGGACGTCCGCCCGTGACCTGCCCGCGAAAAATGCTGCGCATTTTCCGCGGAGCTGGTTTGCCCCTTCGCTTCGCTCGGGAGGATGGCGCCGCGTGAGCGAGGAGCTCACGTTCGAGCAGGCTCGCAAGGAGCTCGAGCACATCGTCGCCGAGCTCGAGAGCGGCCGCGCCGACCTCGAGCAGGCGCTCGCACTCTGGGAGCGCGGCGAGGAGCTCTACCGCCTCTGCCTCGCGAAGCTTGACGCGGCCCAAGGCAAGGTCGAGGAGCTGGCGAGCCGGGCGCGGGCGGCGAAGCCCGAGCCGGGCTAGACGCTCGCGACGAGCACTTCCTCGAAGTACTCGCCCGAGCGCCGTCCGGTGCGGCGGTTCACGTGCCGGAGCCCCCGCTGCTCGAGCCGGAGGCCGGCTTCCTCGAGGATGCCGTCGTAGAGCCCGCGCGAGTCATTCACGACGATCACGACCCGCCCGTCGTCGGCGAGGGCGCCGGCCGCCCGTGAGAGCGCCGCCGCGACGCCCTCGCAGTAGTCCCGGACGCTGCGGCCGATCTCGTCCCCGTCGCGGCGCTCGAGCCCGAGCAGCTCGTAGGCGTAGGCGTGTTGCTCGTGGTAGTCGATCAGCCCCGGATAGGGCGGCGACGTGATGACGAGGTCGATCTGGCCGGGCGGGTCGACGAGGCGCGAATCCCCGTGGATGACGGTCACGGGCTGCTCGGTGCGCACGTCCGCGAACTCCTGGACGCGCTGGACGGCGTCGCGAACGTAGCGGTCGAGGAACTTCCTCGCCTCCCGGACCGGCCGGCAGAGCCGGTGATGCTTGTGGCAGCGGTACTCGGCCGCGACCGCCACCTTCGGGAAGTCGAGGTCGTCGTGACGGGCGAGCCTCGCCGAGCGGGCGGCCCGCGAGAGGACGACACGCCAGAGGTCAGGGTAGATGGTCTCGGCGATCCGCTCGCGGAAAGCGAGGAGCTCGTCGAGAGCCCGGGGAGCAAACCAGCGCGCGAGGTACTCCGAGCCCGGCTCGCGCGGCGAGACGGAAAGCTCCGCCGACAGCGCGACGACGTCGGCGAGCAGCGCCGCCGGCTCGTAGTGAGCCGTCTTGACGCGTGCGAGCAGGCAGTTGAAGGCGGAGATGTCGCAGCCCGCGGCGAGAGCGCCGAAGGCGTTCGCCTCGACGAGCGTCGTCCCCGACCCGGCGAACGGGTCCCAGACGAGGTCGCCGGGCCGCGCGTAGCGCTCGAGGAACACCTCGACGAGCTGGGGCACGAACTTCCCGAGGTACGGGTGCAGCCGGTGCACGTGCTTCGTCCGCTCCCGCTCGGGGAGCTCGCTCTCGGACCACGAGAGCTCGAGGTCGAGCTCGGCGTAGAGGTCGGTCTGCGTGGCCATCCCGAAGGATTCGGCGCGCCCTGGACTTGCCCTGCCGGACGTTTATGATGGCCGCATGGCGAACGAGACCGTGGAGACGCTGCAGAAGGTTTCTCTCTTCGCCGAGCTCGATAAGAAGTCGCTTGAGCGGCTGGCGAAGCAGATGAAGGAGCGCACCTTCCGCGAGGGCGCGTCCGTGACCGCGCAGGGCGAGCACGGCGTCGGCTTCTTCGTGATCGCGGGGGGCAACGCGACCGTCTCGATCGACGGCGACGTCAAGGCGACGCTCGGCCCGGGCGACTACTTCGGCGAGATGGCGCTCATCCTCAAGGGCGGCACGCGCTCGGCGACCGTGACGGCCGCCACCGAGCTTCGCTGCCTCGGCATGACGCCGTGGGAGTTCAAGCCCTTCGTCGCGGAGCACCCGGAGGTCGCCTGGGCGCTCCTCCAGACGCTCACCCGGCGCCTGCAGGCCGCAAGCGCCTAAGGAACTAGCCGGCCGCGGGCTCGAGCAGGAACGGCACGAGCACGGCGGCCTCCGAGGCCACCGACACGTGGATCGCCTGCGCCTCTCGCACCCAGGCGATCAGGCCCCGCGCCTGCAAGCGGTCGAGCTCGGCCTGGAACGCGACGGCCTGCGCGCGCGAGCCGTAGCGCCGGAGGATGTCGAAGGCGTAGCCGGTCGTGTGGAGGGAGTAGGCGCGGGTCGCCTCGGCCGTCTCGCTCGCGAGCAAGCGCTGATAAGCCTCGTCACGGACCGCGCTCGTGACGACGAGCGGCGTCGGGTCGCCGGAGATCTCCTGCACGCGCGCGGCGAGGTAGAGGAGGAGCGCGAGCGCCTCGGGACGGAGGCCGCGGTACAGCCCCGGCGCCCGGCCGAGCTGCCCGGCGAGCTCCCCCATCTGTGGGTCGACGGCGACGTGGAACCGAGCGGCATCGTCCGGCAGCGCCTGGAGGTCGCCGCGCTTCCACGCCGCCTCGACGTCGCCGGGGCCCGCGTAGCGGTCGGTCGTCTCCGGCGGATGGAGGACCTCCTCGCCGGACGCCTTGTTCCCCTGGAGCACGGCCAGCTCGTCGAGCCGGGCCGGCTTCTGGCGGAAGAGGCGCATGATCTCCCGGGCGGCGAGCACGCGCCAGTAGTAGCTCTGGGAGTCGTCGCCGAGCCGGCGCAGCCGCACCCACGCGCCACCGTGAAGGATCGGGGAGGAGTCGAAGAAGACTCGCGCGTAGGAGAGGTCGCGGCGGCGCACGACGTCGGCGATCGGCCCGCCGCCGGGCGTCCCCGCGTACGCCCTCAGCACGGCTTCGAGGTTCGCGATGCCCATGTGGTAGGAGACGACCGCGAGGTCGTCGCGGCCGAACCGGCTGCGCGCGGCGAGGAGGTAGCGGACGGCCCCCGCAAGAGCCGCCTTCGGATCGAAACGCGGGTCGACGAGCCGGCGCTGCTCGCGCAGGCGGCGCGCCTTCGCGCGGTTGCCGTGATGCACTGCCTTCGCGATCTCGCGGGTCAGGCGCCGGCTCGCGGGGAGGTCGATGTGCATGCCGAGGAAGTCGGTGCCGGTCCCGGCGACGATCTGCGCCAGCCCGGCGGCCGCCGCGGGGTCGCCGCCGGCGATCACGTTCGGCCGCCCGGCGCTCTCGAGGAAGACGATTGCCTCGAGCATGTCGGGGTCGATCCCCGTCCCGGCGACCGCCCCCTCGATCAGCGACCGGAAGCGCGCGGTGCGCCGTGCGGTCGCGACGACCCCGCCCGGGCTCTTCGCATAGAGGACATGGCTCGCGCCGAACGCCGCCGAGCGCTCGAGGTCGACGGCCCCGGCCGGATCGAAAGCGAGCGGGTCGCCGGCCGCGACCTCGGCGCGCGGAACGAGCCGGACGGCCTTCTTCTCCGGCCCGCCGCCCGAGAGCCACACGACCGTCCAGGCGAGGACGGCAATCGCCGCCGCGGCCGCGGCGAGGGCGACCCGACCGCGCCGCATACGAAGAACGCGGCGCGCCCGAAAGACGAGCGGCTCGGCCGCAGGGAGCTCGGTCGCTTCCGGGCCGTCGTCGGTTGGAGGGGCGTGCACCGCCCCATGATGCTTGTGGGTCGCCCGGTGACGTCGCCGGGATTCTGGGTCGCGAGGAGCGGGCAAGACAGGCTCAGCCCGACGGGTCGCCCCGGGCCAACGCGAGCAGGAGCCGGCCGAGCGACTCCCCGAGCTCGGAGAGATCCTCGCGGGCCCGCTCCAGCACCCCGGTGAGCGGGAAGACCGCTGTCGCTCCGAGGGCATGGAGCTCGGTCGCCGCGCCCGGCTCCACCCGGCCGCCGAAGACGGCGCACGGCACGCCCGCACGGGCGCAGGCGACAGCGACGCCTGCCGGAGTCTTGCCTTCGGCCGAGGAGAGGTCGACGGCCCCCTCGCCCGTCACCGCGAGCGTGACGCCTCGAAGCCGCCCCTCGAAGCCGACCGCCTCGAGGACGAGGTCCACGCCCGGGACGAGGCGCGCGCCGAGCGCCGCAAGCGCAGCGCCGAGCCCGCCTGCGGCCCCGGCGCCCGGGAGCTCGGCGACGGCCGTGAGCTCCGGCATCGACGCGAGCCACCGCTCGAGTTCTTCCACCTGATCGGGCGAGGCGCCCTTCTGCGGCCCGTAGACGCGCGCGGCCCCCCGCGGCCCGAGCAACGGGTTTCGCACGTCGCACGCGACCGTGACGGGGACCGGGAGCTCTTGGAGCACCTCGCGCATGCCGGCCCCGCCGTCGACGGTCGCGCTCCCGCCGAGCGAGACGAGGACCTCCGAGGCGCCCGCCTCCACGGCCGTGAGGACGAGCTCTCCGACGCCCCGGCTCGAGGCCCGCGTCGGGTCGCGCTCGTGCGCCTCGAGCCGCCAGAGGCCGACCGCCTCGGCCGATTCGACGACGGCCCGCCCGTCCGGCAGGAGGAGAAATCGCGCCTCGACCTCCCGCCCGAGCGGATCGGAGACGCGGGCACGCCGCCACTCCCCGCCGAGCGCGCCGTGAAGCGCCTCCGCCGTCCCCTCGCCTCCGTCGGCGAGCGGGAGCTCATCCGCCTCGACCCCGGCGCGTGCGAACCCAGCCGCGAGCGCGCGCGCGGCCTCGGCCGCAGTGAGCACTCCCTTGAGCTTGTCGGGGCATACGAGCGCCTTCACGAAGGAGCCCCGAAGATCATCCTGGCGAGCGAAGCGAAGCAACTAAATTGCCCTCCCGGGAAAATGCGACGCATTTTCCCGGGTTGTTAGGCGATCCGCTCGATGCGCTCGTCGACCTCGACCTCGGTCGCCTCGGGCATGCGCTTCAGCATCGCGAAGGTGAAGCCCTCGCGGGCGAGGAAAGCGAGGCCGAGTCCGATCCCCACGGAGGCCTCGATCGCCTGGAGCCCGAAGCCGAAGGCGATCCCGTGCGGGTAGGCGATCCCGTACGAGAGGAGCGGGAGCGCGACGGCAGCCTGGACGAGCCCGACGTTCCCGGGCCAGAGCGGGAAGATCGTCGCGAGGTTGATGAGGACGAGGACGAGCGCCGCCGCCGGGATCGAGCCCTGAATCTGGAAGGCACGCATCGCGGCCCAGACGGCGAAGAGCTGGGCCG
>JBGPNP010000153.1:0-6471 GCA_041487575.1 Gaiellaceae bacterium
CGTCCGCTGCGAGGTGCGACCGGCGAGGTGCCTGCCGACCCCGTCCGCGCTCGCGTGGGAGCTCGGCGCGCTCGGGGTCATGCGCCGCCAGCGACGCGCGGCGCTCGCCGAGCTCGAGGCCGCGGCCGGTGGCTGAGCAGGCCGACACGCTCGTCTTCATCCCCGCCTGGAACGAGGAAGCGAGCCTGCCCACGGTCCTCGCCGAGCTCCGCGCCGAGCTCGCCGGCGCCGACGTCCTGGTCGTGGACGACGGCTCGACCGACCGCACAGCAGAGGTCGCACGTGCCGGCAGCGCCGACGTCCTCTCATTCCCGGAGAACCGCGGCCTGCGGGCCGGGATCGCGGCCGGCTACGCCTACGCGGCCGAGCACGGCTACCGCTTCTGCGGCCGGGTGGACGCCGACGGCCAGCATCCGGTGGCCGAGCTCTCCCGACTGCTCGAGCGCGTGCGCTCCGGCGCCTGCGACGTCGCCGTCGGCTCCCGCTTCGTCTCGGGCGACGGGTACCCCGAGCGGCGCTACGAGGCGACGCCGGCGCGCACTTTCGGCCACTTCGTCCTCCGGCGGCTCATGCTCTGGCGGCTCGAGCGGCCGGTGATGGACGCAACGAGCGGCCTCTACGCCGTCAACGAGCGCGCGCTGCCGCTGCTCGGGCAGCCCTACGAGGCAGGCGCGCCCGAGGTGGAGGGCCTGATCCGCCTCGCCGAGGCCGGCCTCGTGATCGAGGAGGTGCCGGTAGACATGCGCGAGCGCTCGAGCGGCGTCTCCAAGCTCCAGGGGAAGAAGGCGCTCGTGCTCGTCCTCACCGTGGGGGCGACGATCCTCCTCGGCCGCCGCCGCCGGCGCAGGATCGGCCGATGAAGGCGCAGGGCTGGCGCAAGATCGCCGCCGCGACGTGGGGTCACCCCAACGACCCCCAGATCTACGGCGACCTCGAGGTGGACGCCGGCGCCCTCACGTCGTTCGTCGAGGGCGCGCGCAGCGTCACCGGGACGCGGGTCACGGTCACCCACGTGGTCGGCAAGGCCGTGGCGCGCGCCCTCGCGGAGAACCCCGATCTCAACACCCGCCTGTACCGCGGGCGCTTCATCCCGCGTGACTCGGTCGACATCTTCTTCGTCGTCTCGACCGGCGAGGGCCGGGACCTCTCCGGGGTGAAGGTGTGGAACGCCGACCGAAAGCCGGTCGTCGAGATCGCGGAGGAGCTCGCGCGGCGCGCGGCGCGGATCCGCACCGGGGAGGACGCCGAGCTCGGCAAGACGAAGACGATGCTCGCCGCCACGCCCACGCGGCTGCTCGGGCTCGCACTCAGGCTCGCGACCTGGCTCACAGCCGACCGAAACGTCGACCTGAAGCGCTACGGGCTGCCGCGCCAGGCCTTCGGCAGCGCCATGGTCACCTCGGTCGGGATGTTCGGGGTCCAGCACGCCTACGCCCCGCTCTCGCCTTACTACCGGATTCCGTTCCTGGCCCTGGTGGGGGAGATCACGCCCAGGCCCGTCGTGGTCGACGGAGAGGTCGTCGCGCGCCCTGTGCTGACGGTGTCGGCCACGATGGACCACCGCTACTTCGACGGCGCGCACGCGGCGCGCCTCGGCCGCAGCGTCCGGGCCTACCTCGAGGGCCCGCAGGCCTTCGAGCCGCCGCTCGCACCGCGAGGGGATTCCCCGATCCGGTAGGGGGATTCTCCCGACGCGCGGGCGCGACGGCCCTCCTACCGTGTGGGAGATGGCTCGTCTCGCAGCAGCGGCACTGGCGGCGGCGCTCCTCCTGGGGGTGACAGCCTGCGGCTCGACGCGGCCGGCGAGGGTCCCGGACGTCACGGGCGAGCGCCTCGACGTCGCCGAGGACACGCTCGACGCGACCGGCCTCCACCACCACTCCGTCGGCGGCGGCGCCTTCGGAATCGTCCTCCCGTCCCGCTGGACGGTCTGCAGCCAGATCCCGCGGCCGGGCGCGAGGGCGACCGAGGTGACACTCGTCGTCGAGCGCTCGTGCCCGGCCCCGCAGCCGCTCGTCGTCCCGGACGTCACCGGGGAGCAGCTCGACGACGCGCGGGACGAGCTCGAGCGCGCAGGCCTCGAGGTGAGCGCGGAGAGCGTCGAGGACGACCCGATCCTCGTCGAGTCCTTCTGGACCGTCTGCGACCAGTCGCCAGAGCCCGGCCGTCGGGGCCGGGCGGTCGAGCTCTACGTCGCCCACGACTGCTGGGACTTCTAGCTCCCGCTCCGGCGCGAGTGCTACCGATGAGATCGTGGCGCACGGTCACCGCATTGCGGCCTTCTGGGCCGGACGCGCCACTCAGGGCGGAAGGACGATCGAGCCGTCGTCCGAGAGCGTCCAGTGCGGGTTGTGGGCGACCTCCCACGTATGCCCGTCGGGATCGACGAACAGGCCGGAATAACCGCCCCAGAACGTCTCGGCGCCTTCGCGCGCAATGCGCGCCCCGGCGTGACGTGCCTCATCGATCACGGCGTTGACCTCGGCCGGCGAGGACACGTTGTGCGCCAGCGTGACGCCGCCCCAGCCGCCGCTGTCGTCGACTCCCGAATCCTCAGCGAGCTTCGCCCGACTCCAGAGCGCCACGACCATTCCGCCCGCCTGGAAGAAGACGACGTCGTCACTCGGCCGGGCGCGGGTCACCCACCCGAGCCGCTCGTAGAAAACTCGGGCACGCGCCAGGTCGGCGACGCCGAGCGTGACGAGACTGACGCGCTGATCCACGGAGCGCATCGTCCCAGATCGCGCCATGGCGACGCTCGCAGCGCGCTACGCGAAGCTCAGGCGGTAGGCGCCGCCGTCCTTTCAGCGCCTGCTCGCCGGCCGCGCGATCCGGGTCCGGGGTCGCTCGCCCGCGCCCTCGGCCGTGAAGGCCGAGAGCTGGACGAGCTCACCGCCAACCTCGAGGCCCGAGCCGACCATCCCGGGGGCGCGCAGGCGGACGTCCTCGCCCAGGCCCGGGGAGGGTCCCCGCGTCCGCTCTGCAGTCTCGGCGCCGGAGACGAAGGCCCCGACCGCGGCCGCCTCGGCCGGGTTGCCGTCGAGGCGCTCGAGGGCGTCGAGGAGGTAGCCCTCGAGGAGCTTCGGGTAGAGGCGGGCGAACGCCTCCGGCCGCGAGACGTAGTCGAGGCACATGGCCTCGCCGAGCGCGAGCACTGCGCCCGACTGGCCGGGCTGGAACGGGAACGCCGCCCGGAGCCGGTCGAGGTCACGCCGGCGCGACGTGAAGATGTCGGCCTGAGCGCCCGTCGGCGAGTCCACCGAGTAGCGGACGCTCTTCTCGGCGACCGCCTCCCAGACCTCGTGCTGGGCCAGCCCGGGCACGAGCGGCTCCGTCTGCAGCCGCGCGGCCTTGCGCCGGCGAAGCTCCGGGTAGGCCGCGTGTGCCGCCGGGGCGAAGGCGGCGGAGCGGTAGCTCCAGCGGCCCTGCTCGACGCAGGAGACGGGGATGGTCACGAGCGACTCCGCCGCGACGAGGACCGTGACGTTCAGGATCCGGTTCTGCTTCGCGCCGACGAGCTCCTCGCCGTCGTAGAGGAGGACGTTCTCCTCGCCGGGGTTCTGGGCGATGAGCTCCGGGACGGAGCCGGCCTCGCTCGCCTCGCGGACGAGGAAGCCGAGCGGCAGCGCCTCGTCGAGCGTGACGTACCCGACCCGGGGCGCCACGCGGGGAAAGATGGGCGCGACGACGATGCCGCGGTGCTCGACGGGCTCGCCGAGCTGGAGTGTGGATGTGAGAGCTGTCATACCCGGGAGTCACTCCGGGCGGGCCGCCGCCTTACGCGGTCGGCACGAAGTCGCGCGGGTCGAGTCGGGAAATGCCCGGGATGCCTTCGAAGTGGAGATCCGACGTGAGGATGGATGTGATGCCATGCCGTTGCATCACCGCGATGTGTACGAGATCGCGCCCGCCGAGACCAGGATGGCTGCCGGCCAGCTCACGGGCGCGCCGCGAATCGTCCTCCTCGACCGGAAGGATTCGGCCGGCGAGCATCCTGGCGAAATCATCGAAGACCGCCAGCGCCCGTTTGCTCGGTGGAAGGCATCGGTGCAAGACCTCATGCAAGACTTCGGCGCTCGTGACGCCGTCGAGCTCCCCGGTGCCCACTGCTCGTACAGCGCGCCGGGCGGGCTCCCGAAGGGGATGCGCACCTCCGCCTGCATGCAGGGGAACGTTCGCGTCGACGAAGACTTTGCTCACCGGAACCCGAGCTCGCGATCGATCTCGCGGTACTCCTCGTCGATGGAGGCGACGTACTCCTGCTCCATGACCTCCCAGTCGTCGGAGAGGCCCTCGATCTCGAGCGAGCAGAGCCGCTCCGCCGCCTCGACCCGCGCCTGGCGATCCTCTTCGGCCAGGAGCGCCTCGAGGGCGCGCCGCACAACCTCGCCCACCGACACGCCGTGCCGTCCGGCGGTCTCCTTCAGAAGCCCCATCGTCGCCGTGTCGATACGCACCTCCAGCCGCTCCGACATCATCGTCGCTCACCTCCGTCCTGTACGGAACTGTCTTCCGTAACAAAAGTGTGGCAGAAGCGTGCTGACTTCGTAAGATCCGAGCCTGCCTCGCGAGACCTCCCTCCCGATGCACGATGCCCGCGACGCCGAGGACAGCCGGCTCCTCGATGCAAACGACCATACGACGCTTCTCGCGACCTACTACCCGGTCATCCTCGAGCGCTGCAAGGTGCTCGTCCGCGGCCCCGACTGGATCGACGTCGCGCACGCGACTGTCGACCGGCTGCTCTCGGAGCTCTCGCGCGGGAAGCGCTACCGCGTGCCCTACCGGGTCGTCGTGCACAAGGTGATCGAATGGAAGGTCAAGGAGCACTTCACGGGCGCCCCCGCCGAGCTCGAGCTGGCCGAGTGGGACGCCGCCGGCGACAACCCGATCGAGGACTTCGAGCGCCGCTACTACCTCGAGGGCCTCTTCGCCACCCTGGCCGCCCGCGACGGAGAGGTGATGCGCATGCGCTACCTCGACCTGCTCGAGCCGGCGCAGATCGCCGAGGCGCTCGGGATCGAGCCCAACGCCGTCCACCAGGCGCTCTGGCGGGGGCATCGGGCGCTCGAGGAGACCCTGGGTGAATAGCGACGTGTCCCGCCTCTTCGACGAGTACGCGGTGCGCTACAGCCGGGGCGAGCGACCGGACGCGCGCGCCTACCTCGAGCGCGCGGGGGCCGGCGCCGGCGAGCTGGCGGGCCTGATCGACGCGTTCCTCACCCGGGCGCCGGCCCCGGAGCCGGACGAGAACACCGTCGCACTCATGCAGGCGTGGGCCGCGGGCGAGCCGCCCCTCCTCGCGCTCCGAGTCCGGCGTGGTCTGAGGCGGGAGGCGGTCGTGGACGCCCTGCTCGCAGCGCTCGGCCTCGCGCCGGAGAAGCGCGCCAAGGTCGCGCGCTACTACCACGAGCTCGAGTCGGGCCTCCTCGACCCGGCCGCCGTGAGCCGGAGCGTCTTCGAGGCGCTCGGCGAGACGCTACGCGCGCGCGCCGCGGACCTGCAGAGCTGGCGCGCCCGCCCACCGGAGCCAGCCGCAGCCGCGTTCCTCCGAGCGCCCGAGCCGGTAGCAGCTCCACCGGCGGCGCTCGCGCCGGCGCAACCGGAGGAGGAGTGGGACGAGGTCGACGAGCTCTTCCGCGGAGCGGGCCCGACCTGAGCGAGCCCTACCGGGCCGCTTCCTCGGCCGCGCGCCGCTCGGCTTCGCGGTCATCCTCACCCCAGCGCAGGATGCGCTTGATGGCGAGGTCTTCTTCGCTCCCCTTCTTGAAGGGGATCCCCTCGACCGGCCAGAGCTTGAACGGGCTCGACTTCGGATCAGGCTCGTCCGACGGAGTGGAATCGCGGCAATCGGTCATCGGAGCACTCCTTCACCCGTCAGTGTAGCGGCCTCTGCGGTGAGGAGAACGAGGCCGACGACGAGGAAGAGGAAGGCGCCTCTGACCTGCTCGGCCTTCCGATCGTTGAGCTCGCGCTCACGCGCGATGGCGCTGACGAGGGCCCTCATCGTCTCTCCCTGGACCTGCGCGCGCGACTTTCGGATCTCCGCCCAGGTCGGAAACTGCTCCAGGTAAGCAGTGCCGAGGGTCACGTGCTCGCGCGGAAGGAGAGCCCTGACCGCGAGCCCGACCGCGAGCACGAGCGCGAGCAGGCCCGAGCAGAAGAGGGCGAACGCCCAGACCTCGCCGGCGGCGAGGCGGCCACCGAGCGTGGCAGCGAGCGAGACGAGCAACGAAGCGAACGTGGCCAGCGTGGCCGCCTTCCGGTCCAGCCCGTCCGTTCGCGACGCTTCGGCCGAGGCCGCGCGCCAGGTCGTGTCGAGGAGCGCCTCCACGGTCGCAGGGTTCGGCTGGACGACGTTCGCCATCGCCTCCGATGTTGCGCCATCCCCGTCCGGCGCTTTGCAACGAAACGCGCGCCGATCTGTGACAAGACTCGCACCCGCCGCGCAGGCCTGTCCGCGCGACGCCC
>JBGPNP010000154.1:0-6463 GCA_041487575.1 Gaiellaceae bacterium
CCTCGGCGCAGAGCGCGAGCGCCTCCTTGAACGCCTCCGGCCGGCGCACCGCCTCCAGGAAGAGTGCGATCGTGCGCGTCTCCTCGTCCCGGGCGAGGAAGGCGAGGAAGTCGCCCGCGTCCCGGACCGCCTCCCCGCCGGACGAGACGACGCAGCGGAAGCCGACGCGCGGGCCGATCGCGAGCAGCGCTTCGGCGATCGATCCGGACTGGGAGACCACCGAGACGTGCCCCCGCGCGACGGTCGCGGGGATCGTCCCGATCCACGCCGACGCGCCGCCCGGGGCGGCCACTCCCATGCAGTTCGGCCCGAGGACGGCCGCGCCGAGCTCGGCGGCCCGCGCCGCGATGCGGTCCGCGATCGGCCGCGCCTCGGCGCCGGCCTCGTTCCCGAGCCCGGGGAGGACGAACGCGCGCACTCCGGCTTCGGCGGCCTCCTCGAAGGCCGCTTCGACCCGGGAGTGGGCGACCAGCAGGAGCGCCGTCTCGGGCGTCTCGGGAAGCTCGGCGACGCTCGGGAAGCAGGGGAGGCCGGCGGCCTCCGTCCGGTTCGGGTTCACGCCCCAGGCCGGGATGCCGCTTCCGAGGACGCTCGCGATCGTCCCCGCCTTCGTCGGCGAGGCGCCGACGACCGCGAGCGAGCGCGGGAAGAGGAGCGGCCTCACGTCCTCGCGTAGCTGGGTGCTCACCGGGCGGACTATGACGGCTCGGTCTGGGCGGGAGCGGCGGAAGCGACCCGGGCCCTGCGGGCCGCGGCCAGGATCCAGGCGCCCGCGACGAGACAGGCTCCCAGGGCCGCTCCGTACACCACCTGCTCTCCGGCTGCCTCGGCAAGCCCGCCGGCGGCGACGGGCCCGACGGTCGTCGCGAGCCCCCAGCCGAGGCTCATGAGCCCGATGACGGCACCCTGTCCGAGCCCGGCTCGGCCGGCGCGCGCCGCGGCGAGCGGGAGCGCGACCGTATAGAGGACGGCGAGGAATGGCGAGCGCACGAGCACGGAGGCGATCACGGCTCCCGTCCCCGTGCCTGCGATGACTGGAAGGAACGAGAGCGCAAGGACGAGGACGGCCGCCCCGGCCGCGCCCAGGCGCACGGCGCGATCGCCGCGCCGGGCGACGGCGGCGCTCGTGACGAGGAAGATCCCCCCGGAGGCCGAGAACGCCAGCCCGATCGACCCGGAGGAGACCCCGTGCGCGTCGAGCTGGAGCGGCGCGAGCAGGTTGACGACGCTGTCGGCTATCCCTCCCATGAGTGTCGCCACGAAGGCGGCGAAGATGACGCGGTCCGCGCCTGCGGCCCGGAGCGTCTCGAGCGGGTGCAGCGGCGCGTGGTCTGCGACTCCGCCGGGCCCGCTTCGCGCCAGCCCGATCGTGATCGCCGCCGCTGCGATCGCCGTCACGACGAACGGCGTCGCGACGCCGGAATGCTCGGCGAGCAGCCCGGCGAAGCCCGGGCCGACGATTCCGGCGACGCCTGCGACGACGATGACAGCCCCGACCGCCGAGGAGCGGCGGCCGGCGGGCGCCGAGTCGGAGAGCCAGGCCACGCCCGCCGTCCAGATCGTCGTCGAGGCGATGCCGAAGGCGACGCGGGATGCGAGCAGCGTGGCGAAGTCGCCGGCCAGGCCCTGGGCGGCGGCCGAGACGGCGAGGAGCGCGCCGGCGCCCAGGGTGAGCCGCCGCGCCCCGATCCGGTCGGCGAGGAGGCCGGCCGGGAGCGAGGCGATCGCGGTCGTGGCGGACGCCGAGGCGAGGAAGACGCCCGTCTCGAGCTTCGTCAGATCGAGCTTGTCGGAGAAGGTCGGAAGGAGCGGGATGATCGCGAGCAGGACGATCTCGTCCAGGAAGACGAGCGCGTAGATGAGGAAGAGGAGCCGTCTCATAGGCCAACCTCTCCCCGAACATCCTCCCGAGCGCAGCGAAGGGACAAGCTCCCACCGCGGAAAATGCGCAGCATTTTTCGCGGATAGCTCATCGCGGCCCGGCCACGTTCAGCGCGTGACCGGACGCCGCTCGCGCGCGACCCGCTCGATCAGGTCGGCCGCCCGCTCCGTCCCCGGGTCGGCTGAGAGCCGTGCCGAGATCTCGGCCATCCGGCCGCGGAGCGCTCCGTCCGCGAGCAGCCGGTCGACCGCCGAGACGAGCTCCGCGTCCTCGAACCCGTACGTCGAGAGGCGAACGCCGAAGCCCGTCTCGTCCGCGCGCTGCGCGTTGTCGTACTGGTCCCAGAAGAGCGGCAGGACGACGAGTGGCTTCCCGAACCTGAACGACTCGGAGAACGTGTTGTTGCCGCCGTGCGTGATCACGAGGTCGACGTGGGGGAGGATCGAGATCTGCGGCAGGAACTCGGCGCCGATCATGTTGCTGGCGAGCCGGAGCTTCTCGTGCTGCGGCCCCTTGCTCACGATCACGCGGTGGGGCGTCGTCGCTAGGACGTCGACGAGCCGCTGCATGAGCTCGACGTCGGCCGAGCCGAGGCTGCCGAGGCTGAGGTAGACGAGCTTGCCGTCGCGCGCGGTGAAGTCGTCCGGCAGCTCGAACGGCGCGTCGGTCGCGCGCACGCAGGAGTCGAGCCGGTGCCAGGTCGGGCCGAGCGGGATCGCGCGCGGATAGTCCACCTCGGCCGGGTAGATGTGGATGTTCAGGTAGGGCGACTCGTGCATGAAGTGGAGCTCGGGGAGCGGGGGCGCGCCGCCCTCCCGCAGGTACGCGTCGAACTCCCCCCACGTCTCCGCGTGCGTACGCCGGTACTCGGCGCGGAACTCGTCCCAGCCCGTCCGGTCGGCCGCCGGATAGCCCGAGAAGATCGGCGGGAGGTCGAGCGCCTCCAGCTCGAGCGGGTTGCACGACACGATCCGCACCCAGGGCGAGCCGTACTCGAAGAGCGCCCGCCACGAGACGACGATGTCGTTCACCATCACGTCGGGGCGCACCTCGTCGAGGATCTCGGCCACGCGCTCGTTCGCGTACTTGACGCCGTCGATGAGCGCGACCCAGGTCGGGTGGATGAACTCGCCGAGCTGCTCGATCGTCGGCTTCCTGAAGATCGGCGCGGTGTCGCGGATGAAGTCGATCCAGAACTGACCCGGCTCCTCCGGGACCTCGGGCGGTGGCTGCACGCGCATGAGGCGCTCCTCGATCCCGTGCGGCTCGAACACGCCGGCGAATGACTCCTCGACGACGAAGACGCAGCGGTGCCCGCGCCGGCGCAGGACGTCTGCGATCCCGAGGAGGTTGTTCGTCGGCCCCCAGGCGCCGGCCTCGGGGAAGAACGTGAAGGTACAGGCCATGGCCGGGTACTATCACCGCTTCCCTCGGGCGGGCAACCATGAACGTGTACGAGAAACGCATCGAGATCCGCTGGCGCGATGTCGACGCCTTCGGCCACGTGAACAACGCCGTGTACCTGACGTACCTCGAGGAGGCGCGCGACGAGTGGGTCGAGCGCGCGCTCGACGGGATCAGCGACGTATGGGACTTCGTCCTCGTGCGCGTCGCCGTCGACTTCCGCCGCGAGCTCCGCCAGGAGGACGACGCCGTCGTCGTCTCGGTGCGGCTCGACCGGCTGGGCAACTCGAGCCTGCGCGTGCGCGAGGAGATCCGCACCGCCGCCGGTGAGCTCGCGGCCGAGAGCGAGTCGGTCATCGTCGCCCGCGACCGGCAGACCGGCCGCTCGCGCCCGCTCACCGCCGCCGAGCGCGCGGCCCTTGAGCGGGCTTGACGGCGAGATTGCTTCGCCTGGCGCGAAACTGTAGAAGGCGCTGAGCACTCACCCGAGGAGGTTCACGATGGCGAGCATCTCGTCGCTCGAAGCCGGATCTGTCGTCTCCCTGTGGCGCTATCCGGTGAAGTCGATGCTGGGGGAGGAGCTGAACGCCGCGGAGGTCGGGGAGCGCGGTGTCGTCGGCGACCGCGCCTACGCGCTCGTGGACCGCGAGACGGGGAAGGTGGCGAGCGCGAAGAACCCGCGTAAGTGGCCGAGCCTCTTCGAGTTCCGGGCCTCGTACGCCGAGCCTCCCGGGAGGTCGGGAAGCCTGCCTCCGGTTCGGATCGAGTTCCCGGACGGTCGCATCCTCTCGAGCGGCGCCGAGCACCTCGACCGCGCCTTCTCCGAGGAGGTCGGGCGCGAGGTCGTTCTAGCCTCGTCCGCGCCCGAGACGCCCGTGCTCGAGGAGTACTGGCCGGACATCGAGGGCCTCGCCCTGCGAGAGACGACGACGGATGAGGTCATGCCGCCCGGCACCTTCTTCGACCTCGCGCTCGTGCATGTGCTGACGACGGCGACGATCGACCGGCTGCGAGAGCTCTACCCCGAGGGTCGGTTCGAGGTGCGGAGGTTCCGGCCCAACGTCGTCGTCGCCGTGGGCGAGAAGGGCTTTGTCGAAAACGACTGGATCGGAAGGACGCTCGCGATCGGGGACGAGGTGCGCCTCAGCATCACGGGCCCCTGCCCGCGCTGCGTCATGACGACGCTGGCGCAGGGGGATCTTCCGAAGGACCCCGGCATCCTGCGCACGGCGGCGAAGTGGAACGAGGCCAACGTCGGCGTCTACGCGTCGGTCCTCCAGGGCGGGACGGTACGGCGCGGCGACCCGGTTCGGCTCCTCTGACGGCCGGGGCGGCGGTAGAGTCGTCGCCTTCTGAGCTTCCCTCACCTCTTCAGCCCGCTTCGGCTCGGGCCGGTCGAGCTCCCGAACCGGATCGTCTCGACTGCGCACCAGACGACGCTCGTCCACGACCATCTGCCGACCGATGACTTCGTCGCCTACCACGAGGCGCGCGCCCGCGGCGGCGCCGGGCTCATCGTCCTCGAGGCGACCGCGGTCCACCCGTCCGGCCGCCTGACGCCGGCGACGCTCGCCGGGTACGTTGACGAGATCGTCCCCGGCTACCGGCGTGTGCTCGAGGCGGTGCGGCCGCACGGGACGAAGCTCTTCGTCCAGCTCTTCCACGGCGGGCGGGAGTTGATCGCCAACGCGCCGCGCCCGGCGGCCGTCGCCCCGTCTGCGGTGCCGACGCAGCGCTTCAAGGTCGAGCCGCGGGCGCTCCGCGAGGCTGAGATCGAGTCGATCGTCGCCGGCTACGCCCACTCGGCCGAGCTCGCCGCCGGGGCCGGGCTCGACGGCGTCGAGATCTCGGCCGCCCACAACTACCTGATCGCGCAGTTCTTCACGCCCGAGCTCAACCGCCGCGACGATCGCTGGCGCGAGGGCAAGCGCTTCCTCTTGGAGGTGGTCGCGGCCGTCCGGGGCGCCGTCGGGCGCGAGTTCGCCGTCGGCGTTCGGCTCTCGGCCGACTCCGAGGCGGCGCAGCGCGTCGCCGGCGTCCTCGTCGACGAGGACGTGGACTTTCTGAGCGTCACGCTCGGCGAGTCCTCGACCTACCTCGGCTCGACGGGGATCGTCCCGCCGCCGCCGATAGTCGAGAACGCGATCGCCCAGCACGCGCGGGCCTTCAGGCTCGGCAAGCCGCTGATCGTGGCCGGCCGCGTGATCGACCCAGTCGAGGCCGACCGGCTGATCGAGGAGGGCGCGGCGGACGCGGTCGGCATGACGCGCGCGCTCATCACCGACCCGGACCTGCCTTGCAAGGCGCGCGAGGAGCGGCTCGACGAGATCCTGCGCTGCATCGGCTGCAACGCCTGCATCGCGCACTACCACGCGGGGACGCCGATCGTCTGCGCCCAGAACCCGCGCACCGGGCGCGAGATGACACTGCCGCTTCCCGGACCGGCCGCGGAGCGGAAGCGGCTCGTCGTCGTCGGCGCCGGGCCCGCGGGCCTCGCAGCCGCCGCCGAGGCGGGGGCGGCCGGGCACGAGGTGATCGTCCTCGAGCGCGCGATGGAAGCCGGAGGCCAGGTCGCGCTTGCTGGAAAGGCGCCGGGGCACGAGGAGCTTGACCGCTCGCTCTGGGACAACTACGTGCGCCTCTTCCAGCGCGGTCGGGTGGACCTTCGCCTCGGCGTGAACGCGACGGTGGATCGGGTCGCCGAGCTCGAACCCGACCTCGTCGTCGTCGCCACGGGAGCCCGCCCCTACGAGCCGCCGCTCTCCCTCGACGTCGACGTCGAGCAGGCGTGGCGGATTCTCGCGGGCGTCGTGCCGCGCGAGAAGCGGGTCGTGGTCGCCGACGGGGGCGGCGACCCGGCCGGCCTCGACGCGGCCGAGCTCCTCGACCGCGCCGGGAACGTCGTCACGCTCGTTGTCGCCTCGGTCGCCGCGGGCGAGGCCGTGCACCAGTACCAGCGCAACCTCTACCTGGCCCGCCTCTACCGGGCCGGCGTGCGGATCGAGCCCCACCTCGAGCTCGTAGAAGCCGCGGTGGGCACCGCCACCTTCCGCAACATCTTCGCCCCGGAGGTCGAGCGGACGTTCCCGGCCGACCTCCTCGTCCTCGCCCTCGGCAGGGTCCCGAACGACGCGCTCGCGGAGGAGCTGCGCGCCGCAGGCCTCAGGGTCGAGGAAG
>JBGPNP010000155.1:0-6458 GCA_041487575.1 Gaiellaceae bacterium
CTCGTCGGCCCCGCGGTCCGAGTAGGCGGCGCCGAGCTCGACCGGGTCGCCGACGTCGCGCAGCTCCTGGAATTTGATGCCCTTGACGACACGGCCTCCGGCCACGTCGAGGCACGGGATCAGGCGCGGGAGAGGAATCGCTCTCTCACCTCCGCCAGCATCCGGTCGAGGTAGCGCGCACCGGCGGCGCCGCTCTTCTCCGGGTGGAACTGGACGCCGACGAAGGCCCCGGCACGCGCCTCGGCGACGACGCCCTCCGAGTAGGCGGTCGCGGCGGGTGTCTCGGCCGCGTAGGAATGGGCAAAGTAGAAGGTCTCTCCGGCCGGCTCGACCACGGCCCAGCCGATTCGCGGGACGCGGCCCTCGCGAAGACGCGCCGCCCGACCCGGCAGGAGCCCGAGGCAGGGGACGCCGCCGTCCTCCTCGCTCTCCTCGAGCGCGAGCTGGAGGCCGAGGCAGATCCCCAGCGTCGGCCGGCCGGCGGCAGCCCGCTCGCGCAGGGCCTCGTCGAGGCCTCGCTCGCGCAGGCCGCGCATCGCCGCCGCGGCCGAGCCCACTCCCGGGAGGACGGCCAGATCGGCCTCGAGCACGTCCTCGGGCCGGCTCGTCGTCGTCGCCTCGGCGCCGAGCCGCGCGAACGCGACGACGACCGACCGGACGTTGCCGGCGCCGTACTCGCAGATCGAGACCCTCATACGATTCCCTTCGTCGACGGAACCGCGGCCCCCTCGATGCGGACGGCAGCCCGCAGCGCCCGGCCGACAGCTTTGAACGCGGCCTCCGCGACGTGGTGCTCGTCGCTCCCGCTCGCCGAGACATGGAGGCCGAGCCTGCCCGCCTGCGCGAAGCTCCGCAGGACGTGGTCCGTGAGCTCGGGCCCGCGCTCGATTCCGGACTCGAACCAGGGGCGCCCGCCCAGGTCGACGGCGGCGCGGGCAAGCGCGTCGTCCATGGCGACGACGGCGTCGCCGTAGCGCGCGATGCCGCGACGGTCGCCGAGAGCGCGGTCGAGCGCCTCGCCGAAGGCGAGGGCCGAGTCCTCGGCCGTGTGGTGCGGCCCGGTCTCGAGGTCGCCGGCCGCCTCGAGCACGAGGTCGAAGCCCGCGTGGAACGCGAGCTGCTCGAGGAAGTGGTCGTAGATCCCGGCCCCCGTGCCCACACGGACGCGGCTCGCGCCGTCGAGCGCGAGGCTGACGCGCACCGCCGTCTCGACGGTCGTCCGTAGGTGACGCACGCGCCGCCCACCGGGCGGGTCGACCGGGCTCGGGCGGTGGAGCGCGCGGGCGATCGCCTCGAGGAGGACGTCGTCGTCCTCGCGGTCGCGGACGGAGATGCGGATCCCGTCGGGGAAGACCCGCACCGCAAGGCCCTGGCCCAGGAGCGTGTCGCCGAGCCCTTCCGCGTCGGGAACCGGGACGAAGACGAAGTTCGTGCGCGAGGGCCACGGGTCGAGGCCGAGCGCCCGGAGCATCTCGGCGAGCCGGTCGCGCTCCTCGAGCTCGGCGCGCACGTCGGGCGGGGAAGCGAGCGCCGCGAGCGCCAGGGCCGCGGAGAGCGTCGAGATCGCCGCCGGCGACTGGCGCGCGTTCAGCTCCGCGGCCGTCTCGCGGTCGGCGAGCGCGTAGCCGATGCGCGCCGCGGCCAGGCCGAAGGCCTTCGAGAAGGTGCGGATGACGACCACGCCGTCGTCTAGGAGGCCGACGGCGCTCTCGCCCGCGTACTCGAAGTACGCCTCGTCCACGACGAGCGGGCGAGCGGGCGGGAGCTCCCCGAGGGCGCCGCTCGGGTTGTTGGGCCGGCAGCAGAACGTGAAAGCGGGATCGACGTTCCCGACCTCTGCGCCCGCGAGCCAGGAGGCGATGCGGTAGAGCGGGTACGTCGGCTCCTCCGCGATCGCGACCGTGTCACCCGGCCCGGCGAACGAGCGCGCGCAGAGGAGGATCAGGTCGTCGGCGCCGGCGCCGATGATCACGTTCTCGGGCCCCACCCCGGCGTACTCGGCGATCGCGGGCACGAGTGGCCCGTTGCCGCCGTGCGGGTACGTGTTCACGACGGCGAGCGCCGAGGCGATCGCGGCCGGCCGCGACGACGGGAGGGGCGACGCGGGCACGTTGCCGTCGTAGCGGAGCACCTGCACCGGATCTACCCCGGCGAGCTGGGCGATCTCGGCGTCGGAGGCAGCCCAGCCGTAGGGGTGGAAGAGCGGCGAGAGAGGCCTCACCGGCGCACCGCCTCGGCATGGGCGGGCATCCCCTCGGCGGCCGCGAGCGCCTCCACGACGGGACGAAGGCGCGCGAGCCCGTCCGGCGTCAGCCGCTGGATCGTCACCGGCTTCAGGAACGTCTCGAGGCCGAGCCCGCCGACCGAGCGCGCCCAGCCGCCGGTCGGGAGGACGTGGTTGCCCCCGGTCGCGTAGTCGCCCGCTGCGACCGGTGAGGAGGCGCCCACGAAGACCGCACCCGCGTTGCGGATCCGCGGCGCGAGCGCCTCCGCGTCCTCGCCGAGCAGAACGAGGTGCTCCGGTGCGAGCCGCTCGACCTCGGCGAGCGCCGCCTCCAGGTCGCCGTCGGCCTCGACGATCCGGCAGATGGCGTCGGGTCCGTGCTCGGCCTGGGCGGCGAGCTCGAGCTCGGCGATGCGCCGGTCCGCACTCGCACCGAGGAGGACGACGACCTCAGACGGCCCGGCCGGGAGGTCGATCGCCACGTCGCGGGAGACGGCGAGCTTGGCAGCGTTCACGTGCGCGTTCCCGGGCCCGACGATCTTGTCCACGCGCTCGATCGTCTCCGTGCCGTAGGCGAGAGCGGCGATCGCCTGCGGGCCGCCGACGGCCCAGACCTCGTCGAGGCCGAGCGCCTCCGCGGCGGCCGCGACGATGCCGGCGCCCGAGGGCGGCGTCGCGACCGCGATCCGGCGCACCCCGGCCACCTGCGCCGGAACGGCGCACATGACGAGCGTCGAGACGAGCCCGCGGGGGACGTAGATCCCGACCGAGTCGAGCGGCAGCCAGCGCCGCTCGAGCTCGACCCCCGGCGCAACCTCGAGGCGCAGGTCCGCCGGCCGCTGCGCCGCGTGCCAGATGCGCACGCGCGCGGCGAGCCCGAGGAGCGCCTCGCGCGGCAGGCCTTCCCCCGGGACGGCGCGCGCTGGCTCGGCGCCGTCGAGCCGGACGGCCCACTCGCGCAGGGCCGCGTCGCCGCGCTCGCGGACGTCCTGGGCGATCGCCTCGGCAGTCACCACGCAATCACTCCCGAGCGAAGCGATGGGACAAACCAGACGCCGCGCAAAATGCGCAGCATTTTGCGCGGATCATGCGAGCATCCGCTCGATGGGGACGAGGAGGATCGACGAGGCGCCGGCGGCCTCCAGCCGCGGCAGGAGCCGCCACACGTCCGCAGCCGGGACGACGGCGTGCACGGCGACCATCCCCTCCTCGTGGAGGGGGAGGACGCTCGGCGCTCGGGAGCCCGGGACGAGCTCGCAGATCGCCTCGAGCGCCGCCTCGGGCGCGTTCAGCATCAGGTAGCGGGCCCCGCGGGCGTCGACGACGCTCTTCAGGATCGTGGCCAGACGGCTCGCGCCGTTCCCGTCGCCGACCGGTCCGATCAGGACGGCCTCTGAGGAGAAGAGCGTGCCAAGCGAGCGCAGGCCGTTCGTGCGCAGCGTGTTCCCGCTCGAGACGAGGTCGACGATCGCGTCGGCGAGCCCGAGCCGCGGCGCGACCTCGACCGAGCCGCTGACGTCCACGAGCTCCACCGCGATCCCGCGGGCGGCGAGCGTCTCGCGGGTCAGGTGCGGGAAGACGGTCGCGACCCGCAGCCCGGCGAGACCGCCGAGGGACTCGACCGGTGACTCCTGGGGCACGGCCGCCTGGAGCGTGCAGCTACCGAAGCCGAGGCGCAAGAGCTCCGCGACGCGGGCGCCGCGCTCGGCGACGAGGTCGGCGCCGGTGATGCCGCAGTCGACGACGCCGTCCTGGACGTACTCGGGGATGTCTTCCGCGCGGACGAGGAGCACCTCGACCGGCGCGTTCCGGCACGGGAAGGCGAGCGCGCGCTCACCCGGCTGCTCCGGGCCGAGGCCGGCATGGTCGAGGAGGGAAACCGAGGGCTCGCGCAGGCGTCCCTTGGCGGGGATGGCGATCTTCAGGAGCTCGCGGAGCGCGCCTTCAGCCGCTCGATCGCCGAGCGGTAGCCGCCCTCCCCGTGGCGCAGCCAGTGCGCCACGCGCGTCACCGTCGTCGTCGACGCGCCCGTCCTCCGCGACACCTCGTGGTAGGGAAGCCCCTCGTCCACGAGCCGCGCCGCGTGCCAGCGGTGCGTCATCGCCTCGAGCTCCGCCAGCGTGCAGAGATCCCGGAAGAACCTCTCCGCCTCCACCACCGACTCGAGGCTGAGAATTGCCTCGAAGAGCTCCCTTGTCTCTCGCGTTCGCCAATCTCCCGCTCCCTGCGTGATCGTTGCCTCGTGTGACCGCTCTGCCGTCATGTCGCGTGCGTCCCCTTGCCCGGGCCGTTCTTGCTCGCAGGGCGCGCCCCTGCCTCGGTTGTCGTGTTAGCATGCTAACATGACCTCCGGGAAGAGGCAAGGGGAGGCGCCCGAGGAAGAGGGCGCGGCGCGGCGGGGCGGGGCGAGGCGCGCGGCTGCCAGCACGGGTCGCGGCCCCGGATTCGAGCTGATCCCGGCCGTGGACGTGCTCGGCGACGAGGCCGTCCGGCTCGAGCGCGGCGACTTCTCCCGGGTCACGCTCCGCGCCGGGGACCCGGTCGAGCTCGTGCGCCGGTTCGCCGGGTCTCGGCCGCCGCGCATCCACGTGGTCGACCTCGCGGCGGCGCGGGCGGGCGGCGTCCGGCCCTTGCTCATCGCCGCCCTCGTCGCAGAGGCCGCGCCCGTGCCCGTGCAGGCGGCCGGCGGCGTTCGCTCCCCCGAGGACGCGCTCGCGCTCGTCAAGGCGGGGGCAGACCGCGTCGTGGTCGGCACGGCGGCTTTCAACCTGCCGGGCGCCCTCGCGCCCTACGTGAAGGCGCTCGGAGCGCGGCTCGTCGTCGCCGTGGACGTCCGGGGTGGAACCGTCGCCGTCTCGGGCTGGGAGGGCTCGACCGGGCTCGGCGTCGACGAGGCAGTCGACCGCTGCGTCGCGGCCGGCGTGCCGCGCCTCCTCTGCACGGCGATCGAGCGCGACGGGACGATGTCGGGGCCGGACCTCGCGCTGCTCGCCCGGGTGCGCGAGCGCTCAGCCCTGCCGGTGCTCGCTGCCGGCGGGATCAGCTCGGAGGCGGACCTCGACGCCCTGGCCGAGCTGGGGCTCGAGGGAGCGGTGGTCGGCCGAGCGCTCCTCGAGAACGCGGCCTCCCTGGAGACGTGGAGCCTTTCTCCGCGTCGCTAATCGACCATGGCGATGACCTCGATCTCGGTCATCATCCCTTCGTAGGCGAGGAAGGGAACGGGAATGCCGGTCGCGGCCGGGCCCGGCTCCTTGAAGTAGGAGGCGCGCACCCTGGCCGCCACCTCCCAGTCCTCCTTCGTCCCGGTGCCCACGTAGAAGATGTTGACCTTCACGACGTCGTCCAGGGTGGCTCCGAGGCCCGCGAGCACGGCCTTGATGTTCTCCATGGCGACACGGGTCTGCGCGACGATTTCGCCCGGGTGGAGGACGTTGCCCTGCTGATCGAGCGCGACCTGGCCGCCGACGAAGATCATGTTCCCGCGCTTGACGCCGTGCTTGTACGGCAGTTTGATCGGCCAGTCCCAGTGGCCTTCAGGCCAGGAGTGCTCCTTCTCCATGCTCACCTCCTGGAGTAGTGCATACCGACGCTCAGGGTCGCGGGCCTCGCTCGATCCACTCCCTGAGGTCGTACCAGTACGACCCCTGGAGGGCCGCCGCGACCTTCGGGTCGGTGTGCGTCGGGTTGAAGACGTGCTGATCGAGGTCGGCGCAGATCGCGACCGCCTCGAGCGGGACGTCCGGGAGGTTGACGAGCGCGTCCGCCGGGAGCTTCGCCTCGGCGACCGTGTAGTGCTTGAAGTGGAGGTCGGGCGCGCGCTCGAGGAGGTCCGGCCAGTCGGGACACGTCCGCGAGCTCACCGGCTCTCCACCCTCGCCGGAGAGTCGGCGAGCGACCAGCGCCCGTCGAAGCGGATGGCGCCGCGCGCCTCCTCGTCCGGGTAGACGAGGAACTCGGCCGCACGATCGATGCGGTGGTAGAGGCGGCTGCCGCGCTTGTCGGAGACCGCGACCCCGAGCGCGAAGCGCCCCTCGGCGAGCGGCGGGCGGTCCATGTCGAAGCGAAGTGTGCGGCCGCCGGGCTCCTCGCCCCAGCCGAGCTCGGCGACGTCCGACGTGGCGGCCCCGAGAAGGCCGCCGTTCGAGTCGCGGAGCTCGATCGAGACTTGGGGGGGCGGCTCGCGGCCCACCGACTGGAGGCTGAGGCGCACGACGATCGGCTCGCCGGAGAGGTA
>JBGPNP010000156.1:0-6456 GCA_041487575.1 Gaiellaceae bacterium
AGCATCGCGAGCACGGTCGCGAAGACAGTCCCGAAGCGGATCCCGAGGTAGGCCGGGATGAAGAAGAGAAGGATGCCGACGATCGAGATGCCGATCGTCCACCACGCGATGAAGGTGTGGATCGGCGTGAAGCCCGAGGACGTGTTCAGGTGGAAGCGGTCAGCCAGGTAGAAGGAGGCGAGGATCATGTTCAGCGGAGCGACCGGGAACCAGCCCAGCCAGTACGCCCATGCGGTGATGCCGTTGATGTGCTTCGCGGCCCGGGGCCACCGCTCCCTGAAGGCCGGGTAGGCGTACGACGGCGAGCCGCCCGTCCGCTCCGGCATCATCGCCGAGAGCTCGGCGAGGAGCAGGCAGAGCAGGTAGCCGGTGAACGTGATGAAGATGATCACCGGGATCGAGGCCGCACCGAGCGCCGTCACCATGACGGGCGCGATGCCCGTGACGAGGATCGTGCCGGCGAGGCCGATGACGAACGCGCCCCACCAGTTCGTCTCCTGCTTCAGACCTCCGCCTGCGTAATCCAGCTGATCGTGGGCCGAACTCATCGATCCTCCTCTCTGACCCTAGCTACCCGTTTGGCCAATTCGTACGAAAGGCCATGGGAGGCCAGTCGGCAGGAAGCCTAGGGTCGGCCTCGGACGGCTCCAATGTGGCGATGTCACACCGTTGCCGACGCATAGGTGTCCCAAAGCTACACGCCGCCCCGACGCGAAATCCTGACCGGCGCTCCGAGCCCGAACCTAGAATGGGCGCAGACGACAACGATCTAGAGCGCAGGGGCGCCGGGAAGCCTGGTCGGCACGCGGCGCCCTTGCGCGTTTGTCTGGAGGTCAAGCGCTAGGTGCGAGGGCAACGTTGATCGGGAGGCTGTACAGGAGCCGCACCGTCTTGCTCCTGGCCTTCGCCTTCGCCGTCATGGGCGATCCCGTCTCCTCCGTCGCCTATGCGATCGAGGCCGCCCTTCGTGCGCTGAACGGCGACCTCGCTCTCCTCCTCCCGGCGATCGGGCTCGTCCTCGGCATCATCGCGCTCGTTTCTCTGAACTACCACCACCTCTACGCCCGCTTCCCCGAAGGAGGCGGAGACGCCGCGGCCACCGGAAGGGCGTTCGGCGACGGCTGGGCGTTCCTTCCGCTGGGGGCGCTCATCGTCGATTACGCGCTCACGATCACCATCAGCGTCGCCGCCGGAGCCTCCGCGATCATCGCGTATCTCGCCGGCCTGGCTCCGTACAGAGTGCCTCTGGCCGTCTCGCTCCTCGCCGTCGTCGGTGGCCTGACGTGGCTTGGCCACGGTGGTCGATCGATCTTCGCGGTGATGACGATCGCCTTCGTCGGCGTCGGCTCGGCCCTGCTCGTCCTCGGGTTCGTCGCGCCCCACGCGTACGGCCCCGCCCGCTCGCCGGCGCCGAGCAGCGGGCACTGGCCTCCCCTCTCGGTGCTCCTCGCTTTTCCAGTTGCCATGGCGCTCGCGACCGGGGTGGAGGCGCCGTCCTCGGCGATCGCGCAGCTGGGGCAACTCGACGACGCTGGCCGCAGGCGCTTCGGCCGCGTGACTCTCTGGCTGATGCTCGCCATCGTCGTGTGGCTCACCGCGGGTCTGACGGCCCTGGCCGTGCATCTTCGAGTCGGAATTCCACACGGGAATACGACGCAGGTTGCGGAGATCGCGAAGGCCGCCGTAGGCCGAGGAGCGCTCTTCGCCGCCTTCCAGCTCACCACCGCCCTCCTGCTCCTCTCGGCGGCGAGCTCCTCCTACCAGGCGGGACCGGGCCTCCTCAAGGCGCTCGCCCGTGGCGGCGGGGGAGTCGGGATCCTGCCGCACTGGCTCGGGCGCGTGAATCGCCATCACACGCCCTACTTCGGCGTCGCCGTGTTCTTCGCCATCTCCGCCTCGCTCGTCATCGCGAGCGGCGGACGAGAGCAGAGGCTCGTCCTCTTCTACGCGGTCGCCGTCTTCATCGCGTTCCTGTGCGGCCTGCTCTCGATGGCGAAGTTCTTCCGAGAGGAGCGGAGAAGGTCGTTCCTCGCGACGAGCGTGCTCGGAGCGTTTGCGGTTACGCTCACGCTCGTCGTCAACCTGGCCCGGGGATACCCGGTCGCCTCTCTGGCCGCGGCCTGCGGCATCGCCGGAGCGCTCTACGCCCTCTGGGTACGGGCAGGGCGACCGCGTGGAGTTTCGGAGGCGGAAGCCCTCGCCGAGGCCGATTAGGGGAAGCTCAGCTCCAGGGGTAAGGCGAGTGCGAGACCGGGTGGAGGTCGCCGGTCGCGAAGCGCTCGTGGCGGAACGGGTACAGAAGGCTCGAGTGGTCGCCGACGAGGACCTTCGCCACCTCGCGGCCGACCCCGATCATCTTGTAGCCGTGGTTCGAGTCGAGGATCGTGTAGACGTTCGGCTTCATGTAGTCGAAGACAGGGAAGTTGTCGGCCGTGAAGGCGCCGACGCCGCCTGAGCGGGCGTTCTTGTAGACGGCCCGGCAGCCCTCGAAGCGGCTCATCGCATGCGAGAGCGCGGCGCACCACATGTCCGGGTAGTGCGGGTCGACGTTCGTCGTCTGCGGGTACGGGTCGAGCTCGAGGTCCTCCCCGACCACGAGCGGGGAGGCGCCGCCCTGGACGCCGTGGCGGTCGCGCTTGAAGTAGATCCCCCAGAGCTCGTCGGTGACGAGCTTCCCCTCGTCCGTGTAGAGCGGCGCGTCCGTGTCGAGGTGAATGACCGGCGGGGCGCCGCCGTCAGCGGTCGCGAACATGAGCGGATCGACCGTGATCTCGCCCTCCTGGAGGTTCCAGTACGTCCACATCGGCCGGTCGCGGACGACATCGCCGGACGGCGTCCGGACGTCGATCCTCATCGCCAGCCCGAGCATCCCCCAGAACTGCTTCGCCCAGGGGCCCGGTGCGATCACGAGCTGCTCGCCGACCTGGATCCGGCCCCTGCTCGTGACTACGGCCTTGACCGTGTCGTCGGCGGCGAGCTCGAGCTCCGTCACCTCGACCCCGGAGAGGATGGTGACGCCCTTCTCCTCGCACTTCCCGACGAGTCCCATGACCGACGCCATGTTGAAGGCGAAGCCGCCCTGGTGCTCGTGCAGGCAGACCGTGACGCCCTTCGCGCGCCAATCAGGGAATAGCGCCTTCATGTGCGCGTCCACCTCGGCCTCGCCGACGATGATCTCCGAGCGGTAGCCGATCTTCTCCTGCCGCTCGGCGACCGCGATCAGGTCCTCCTCCTGCACCTGCGCGCCGAGAGCGATGTAACCGACGCCGTTGTAGGCATAGGCGGCCGGATCCGACTCCCACACCTCTACGCAGGCCTGCATGAGCTCGCTCATGGCGGGCTGGAAGTAGTTGTTGCGGACGACGCCGCAGGCGATCCCGGACGCTCCTGATCCCGGCGACCGCTTGTCGAGGACGATAATGTCCGCCCCGGAGCCGAGGCCCCGCGACTCGAGCTCCTTCGCGAGGTGGTAGCCGGTGGAAAGGCCGTGGACGCCGGCGCCGACGATGACGTAGGGCGAGGATGCTGGGAGCGGCATGTTCTATTGCCTCCAGGGAAATAGCATGTCAAAATCGACAGTCGAAACGTAGCATGTCGAGAACCGGACAGCCAGCCGTCCGCCACGTCGCCGCCGTCGAGCGGGCCTTCGCCGTGCTCGACGCGCTCGCAGATGGGACGAGCGAGCTGGGGACGAACGAGATCGCGCGCCGCACCGGCATCAACCCGAGCACGGTGTCGCGCCTGCTCGCGACGCTGGCCGCCGCCGGCTTCGTCGAGCACGTCCCCGACACCGGCCGCTACCGGCTCGGCCTGCGGCTCGTGCACCTCGGCAACGCCGTGCTCGCGCGGCTCGACCTGCGCGAGGTCGTGCGGCCGCACCTGCAGGCGCTCGCCGAGGCGACCGGCGAGACCGCGACCCTCTCCGCGCCCGGCGAGCACGACGCCGTCACGGTCGACTTCGTCCAGGCGTCCTCGTCGGTGCAGAGCGTCGCGCGGCTCGGGCGCCCGAGCCTCCCCCACGCGACCGCGGTCGGGAAGGTTCTGCTCGGGTTCGGGGACGCCCGGCTTCCCGACGGGCCTCTGACGCAGTTCACGGAGCGGACGGTGACGGACCGTGCCGCGGTGGCGAAGGAGATCGAGCGCGTGCGCGCGCAGGGCTGGGCGCAGGCGGTCGAGGAGCGCGAGCACGACCTCTCCGCGATCGCTGCGCCGATCTTCGGCTCGCGCGGCGAGCTGGCGGCCATCCTCGGCCTGCAAGGGCCGTCGTCGCGCTTCGGCGCGGCTGCGATGGAGGCAGCCCTCGTCCCGCTCCTCGAGCATACGCGCGCGGTCTCGGAGAGACTGGGGTGGAAGCACACGACAAGGTCAGAGGAGGCCTGATGAGCGACGACATCATTCGCACCGCGTTCGATCGCGTGCAGCGCGAACTCGGCGGCGAGCTCATGGACTGGGAGGGCTGGTACTGGCCCAACCACTTCGGCGACCCGGTCGCCGAGCACCATGCGGTCAGAAACGGCGTGGGCGTCTGGGACGAGTCGCCGCTGCGCAAGTGGGAGCTCCGGGGGCCCGATGCGCTCGCGGCGGCCGACCGCATCTTCACGAACGACATGCTCGGGCTCGACGTCGGCCAGGTCCGGTACGCGCCCTTCTGCGACGAGAACGGGAAGATGGTCGGCGACGGAACCGTGCTGAAGTTTGCCGACGACTTCGCCGGCCTCGTCACAGCTCTCGACTCCGACCTCGACCACTTCAGGGAGGTCGTCCGGGGGCTCGACGTCTCGATCGAGAACATCACCGAGAACCTGCCGCACGTGCAGCTCCAGGGCCCGCGGTCGCGCGAGGTCCTCGCCGGGCTCTGCGACCGCGACATCCACGGGCTCCGCTACTTCCGCTTCTGGCCGGACACGGTGAACGTCGGCGGCGTCCCCTGCTGGGTCTCGCGGACGGGCTACTCAGGGGAGCTCGGCTACGAGATCTTCTGCGGGCCCGAGCACGCGGAGGACCTGTGGGCCGCCCTGACCGGGGCGGGCGCTGTGCCGTACGGCCTCGCGGCCGTCGAGACGCTCCGCATCGAGTCAGGGCTCATCTTCATCGGCTACGACTACTTCCAGCACGAGACGGATCCCTTCGACATGTCGCTCGACAAGGTGATCCGGCTCGACAAGGGCGACTTCCACGGGAAGCGCGCGCTCGAGGGGACGGCGAAGAGCCCGCCGCGGCGCATGGTGACGCTTGCGCTCGACGGCTCCGACGTGGCGGAGTACGGCGCAGCGGTCACGGTGAGCGGTGAGCCCGCCGGGACGCTCACGAGCCCCAGCGAGAGCCCGACGCTCGGCCGCGTGATCGGGATGGCGTGCCTCGAGACGCGGTTCGCTACGAAGGGGGCGCGGGTCGAGGTCGCTCTCGGCGACGGCGCGGTCGGCGCCACCGTCGACGACTATCCGATCTACGACCCCGAGAAATCGCGGCCGCGCTCGTAGGCCCGACTACGAGACCAGCCCGAGCAGGACGAGGCCGGCGAGCACGAGCGCGATCCCGGCCCACTGCGTCGGGGCGGGGCGCTCGGCGAGGACGACGACGCCTACGACGATCGGAACAACGGCATAGGGGGACGCCGCCGCCGCGACGATCGACGTGTCGGCGTGGCGGATCCCGAAGTTGAAAGAGATGTAGCCGGCGGTGTCCAGTACGGCGAGCAATCCCACGGCACCGAGCAGAGCCCGTGACGGCTCTCGAAACGGCCAGGCGCCGACGCGCGCCGCCGTCGCGAGGAGCAGCAGCGTCGTGAAACCGCGTGCGAGGAAGATCGGCGCGAGCCAGCCGAGCCGGTCACTGTAGTACGCGATCCCGAAGACGAAGGAGCCGATCAGCACCGTGGTCGCGAGCGCGAGGAGGACGCCGAGGGCCGCGGGCCTCTCCGCGCCCAAGCCTTGCCGGAGGTCGGACGAGGCGAGGACGACGCCGACCAGCGCGACCGTCATCGCCGCGATCTCGGGCCCGGTCAGCCGATCGCCGTTGATGAGGACGGCGAGCACGACAGTGACGGCCGCGTAGCCCGAGACGACCGGCGACACGATCGAGATCGGGCCGATGGCGAGCGCGCGGTAGAAGGCGAGGTAGGAGCCCCAGCCGAGCGCGCCGATGAGGACGAAAGGAGGCACATCGCCCCACGACACCCGGTCGAGCGCCCCCGCGGCGACAACTGCGACGGCGAGGATCGCCGTGGCGAGGAGGTGGAAGCCGAGAACTACGCGGAGCGTGCCGGCGCTGCGCGACGCGAGCGCGGCAAAGTAGTCGGCCAGCCCCCAGGAGAGAGCGGCGCCGAGGCCGAGCGCTATTCCCACCGGCCGGTCAAGGGCAGGAGAGACCCCGGGCGTTCGTCACGTCCGGCAGTTCTACCGGACAGGGCAGGACCGATGTCCTCGCCCCCTCGCGGGCGGTGCTGCAGGCAAGCCC
>JBGPNP010000157.1:0-6437 GCA_041487575.1 Gaiellaceae bacterium
AAGCCCGGTCCCGAGGATCGAGCACGTCGTCCTCATCATCAAGGAGAACCGAACGTACGACTCCTACTTCGGCCGCTATCCGCATGGAGACGGCGCGGTCGAGGGGCGGCTCAAGAGCGGCCGCTCGATCCCTCTCGCTGCACTCCCCGATCGCTCTGCGGACGTAGGGCACGCATACGACGACGCTCTCATCGCCATCGACGGCGGCAAAATGGACGGCTTCGGCGACATACCCGGCGCGGGGTCGGCCGCCGGCTACCCGGGTTACGTGGCGGCCACGCCGGACGAGCTCGGGGCCTACTGGGCGTACGCGCGGCGGTTCGTGCTCTCCGACCGGACCTTCTCCTCGCTCGAGGGCCCGAGCTTTCCCAACCACCTGTACTCGATCGGCGCCCAGTCCGCGGGTGCGATCGCGAACCCGGTCGATGAGAAGCGTGCCGAGGTCGAGCGCTGGGGCTGCGACGCGGCCGCCAAGGTCGTGGTGAAGGTCCTCGAGCCGAACGGCACTACGCACGACAGGTTCCCCTGCTTCGACTTCCGAACGCTCGGCGACCTCCTCGACTCCGCCGGCCTCTCATGGCGCTACTACGCGCCGCCGCAAGACGTCCCCGGCTACCGCTGGTCGGCCTACAACGCCATCCGCCACGTCCGCGACTCTGATCGCTGGCGCACCAACATCCGACCGTCAGAGGACTTCGTCGAGGACGTTCGCGCCGGCAAGCTTGCCGCCGTCACCTGGGTCGTCCCACCGTTCGCGGACAGCGAGCACCCGCCCGCCTCGCTCTGCCACGGTGAGAGCTGGACCGTCCGGCTGATCAACGCCGTCATGGAGAGCCCTCAGTGGCAGTCGACCGCGATCGTCGTCGTCTGGGACGACTTCGGCGGCTTCTACGACCACGTCCGCCCGCCGAGGGTGGACTTCTACGGCCTCGGCCCCCGCGTCCCGCTCCTCCTCATCTCGCCGTGGGCGAGGAGCGGCTACGTCTCGCACCGCGTCTGGGAGTTCTCGTCGGTTCTGAGGTTCGTCGAGCGCGTGTTCGGGCTGCCCGCGCTGACGGGGCGCGACCGGCAGGCGGACGACATGCTCAGCGCCTTCGACTTCGGGCAGGCGCCCCTGCCCCCGTTCGTCCTCCAGCCCCGCGACTGCTAGCGCTTCGAGTTGTCGGCGGCCAGGCCCGCAAGGAAGTCGAGGCCGGCACGCGGGAAGCCGGAGAACGTCACCGGCTCAGGCATGTGCAGCCTCGTTCTCTGTGAGCCGGAACATGTCGATCAACAACCCGAGAAGCTTGGGGTCCCCCGTGAGCTGGAGCGTGCCACCCGCCGCGGCCTCCGCCGGAGCCAGCGGGCCGGCGAGGAGCCCGAGGAAGACGTCGACGTCGGCCTCGAGCGTGATGTCGGGGTCCTCGGCGGGCCCGCTCGCGACCACCACTGTTCCGTCGTCGACGCGAACGTTGAAGACTGAGCCGTCGAGCCGGATCTCCCACGAGACGCTGATGTTCCGTGCTGCGTCGGGCCTGAAGAAAGAGCGGAGAGCGAGCGCCAGCCACTCGGGGCGCAGCGCTTCGGCGGGCGCGCGCTCGGCCATCCGCTTCGCCCCCCACCGGCCGAGCGCGAGCACGATCTCCTCCAGCTCGCGCCCGTACTCAGTCAGCTCGTAGACGGTCGAGGCGGCAGGCGGCGGAAGGACGCGGCGCCGGACGACCCCTCCGTGCTCGAGCTGCTTGAGGCGAGCCGACAGGATGTTGGTGCCGATCCCGGGTAGCCCGGCAACGAGATCGGTGAACCGCTTCGGCCCGAGGACGAGGTCGCGGACGACGAGCAGCGCCCAGCGCTCGCCGATCAAATCGAGCGCGCGGGCCACCCCACAGAACTGCCGGTAGCTTCGACCCTCCACTGGCACAATTGTAGTACCTTCTTCGGATGAGCAATTACGCGCTTGCACTTTGCAAGTACAAGATCTATGGTTCTGCGGTAAAGCGAATGAAGGGAGAGAGATGAGCACGACGATCGGCACGCGCGTCGGGCAGTTCGTCTGGCACGAGCTAATGACTGCCGACGTGGACGCAGCGAAGGCGTTCTACAGCGAACTCTTCGGCTGGGAGTTCGAGATCTTCAAGCCCGGCGAGATGGACTACGCGATGATCAGCGCCAAGGGGCAGACCCAGGGCGGTTTCATGGCGCTCGACCCGGCTCGCGGCATCCCCTCGCACTGGATCGGTCACGTCCTCGTCGAGGACGCCGACCAGGCGCTCGCCCGCGCCGAGAAGGTCGGCGGCAAGGCGGCCTTCGGACCCGTGGACATTCCCGAGGTCGGCCGCTTTGCCATGATCGCCGACCCGCAGGGAGGCGTCGTCTCCGCCTACGCGCCCGCGGGCGAAGGCCCGGCGGGGACGGGGACGTTCCTCTGGGACGAGTTCCTCGCGGCGGACGTCGAAGGCGCGAAGGCCTACTACACGGAGGTCTTCGGCTGGACGACCGAGGCGATGGACATGGGCGGGGCTGGGACATACACCCTCTTCAAGCGCGACGGGGCAAGCGTCGCCGGCCTGATGAAGAACCCGGCCGAGCACGCGCCGCCCCACTGGCTGACGTACATCGCGACCGGCGATGTCGACGCGACTATCGAGAAGGCGGGGGCGCTCGACGCGACGGTCTACGCACCCGCCATGGACGTCCCGGGCATCGGCCGCTTCGCCGTGCTCGGCGACCCGAGCGGCGCGGCCTTCGGCATCTTCAAGCCGAGCGCGCAGTAGCGGCGGCGAGACTCCCTGGACATCGGGGCGAGGAATGGCTCGCCCCGATGTCCTTCCGCGCCGCCGTGAACGCCGGCTCAACGGTCTCGCCGTCGCGAACCTCGGCGCGATCGCACGGCTAGGGGGCTTCGTCTTCCAGGCCGCCCCGGAGCAGGTCGCCTCGCACCGCGAGACCGCTGCGCGGTACGGCGAGGAGGGTGTCAGGCACGCGATCGACCGGTCGATCGCGTGCCGGCAGACCGCGCTCCCTGAGCACGATCGAGCCGAACGCGCAGTGGAAGGCCGCGTGCAGGCACGGCCTTCGGCGTCCGTGATCGTCGCGCCGCGTGCCGAGGGGACGACGAGGCTCTCGAGCTCCGGGACGCGGCGCACGGCGCTGGTCACGCCGCCCGGGGATGAAGTTGGGCGAGCTCACGCCCGACCTCATCGCGCGCCAGCCTGACCCGCCCCTGCTTCCGCCGGCTGCTCCGTCTCTTCCTCCGACGGGAAGAGTTCCGCGGCGACGCTCCGGACGAAGTCGTAGCGGCGGCCGGAGCGGGCTTGGAGCGCGCGCGGCTGCTCGACGTAGGTCATGGCCGCCTCCGCAAAGTCCTCCCCGGGCCCGCCCTGGACCGAGTACCGGCTCACCGGCTGTTCGACCCACCCCTTGTTCCAGTGGTCAGCGGTGATCTCGAAGCGCGGGTCCGGCGCCTCACCCCGGCCGATTGCCTGCTCGGCCTCGCTCACGCCGATGTCGTAGAGGCGGGCGGCCTCGCCCCGGCCGACCCAGCCGACGTGCGCCTTGTACTCCTCGACGAGGAGCCTGTTCGCCCGGCCCGCGTCGCGGGCGCGCTCGAAGGCGAGCTGCGGTAGCCCGTGCCCGAGCTCGTGGGCGACGATCCGCCGCACGCCGACGTCCTGCGAGGGCCGCGGAGCGGGGCTGGGGTGGCCAGGCCGGTCCTTCTGGACGGGGATGATCTTGTCGCGCGCCTGGAGCTCAGTGTTCTTGTAGACGAGGAGCTGTCTGTTCGCGAACTCGGCCGCCGCCTGCCCGCGCTTCACCCTGAGGTGGCCCTCGAGCATGAGGGGCTCGATCGGGAACTCGAAGAAGAGGATCTCCTCGAAGGGCGGAAGCCCGCCGACGGCGCGGGCGAAGTCCTGGATGCCCGCCAGGATCGAGGCATAGGTCGGCGACGAACTGCCGGGGCTCCAGGGCGACCAGGGGAAGTTGTGCTCGTGGATGTCGTTTCGGAGCACGTCCCCGACCCCGTCGCCCGGCGCGTTCAGGAGCTCGGCTTGGTCGTCGAGGGTGCCCTCTCTGACCGTCGTCACGCCGAGCCGGCCGACCGCCTCGATGAAGCCATCGAGGGACATGCGACCCGAGCCTCCGCCTGTGCGCTCGTTCTGTCGCTGTCGCATGAGCCGGGTGACGGCGGCGTTTCCCGCCGAGCGCTGGAGCTCGAGAATCTTCTCCGCCCCGCGCGGCGCCCGGACGTGCGCCACGCGCCGGTTTGGCGCCGCCGGCTCGGCTCGCTCCTCTCGCTCACGGGTCGCTCTCACCGCCGGATGCACAGTAACGCTGCGCTCCACGTGCTGGGCGGAGGGCGTATTCTTGTCGAGGCCGAGACGATGTCGACTCATGAGACCGAGCGCGAGCAAGCTCCTCCGGTTCCGGCGCCGCAGCCCTCCGTTTCCCCGAACGCTCCGAGCTCAGAGCTCCTGCAGCTCGCGTCGATCGTCGGGAACCGCGCTTTCGGTCAGGTGATCGCTCGTCAGGCGGCTCCGCCCGACGGGCGGCCGGACGGCAAGGCGCTTCGACCCGACGCGACGTCCATGCTCGCCCGCTCGATGCCGGAGCTTCGCTCGCGCACTGCCAGCGCGGTCGCCCGCCAACCGGCCCCCGTCAAGGTGGAGATCGGCCAAGCCATACTCGAGGAGCCGGAAGAGCCGGGGCTGAACGACTCGCAGAAGGGCCGGATGACTGCGATGTGCGTCGTGCCGATCCGGTCGGCCGCCGGGAAGCTCGCCGCTGGCGAGAAGGCCGACGTGCGCTCGGTGGTCAGGCACCTTCGGCCGGTGCAGTCGGCCTTGAAGGCCTTCGATGCCAAGGGCCCGACCCGCCAGACGATCCTGTCGGCCGCCGAAGAGGTGAGCGTCGACACCACCGTTCTCGACAGCCTCAACCTGAGCGACAAGCAAGCGATCTCCCTGGCCCGCGCAGCCTGGCAGACGGCTCGCCGCCAGATTGCCGCAACAAAGGCACAGCTGAAGGCGCCGAAGCTCTCGCCGCCGAACGACATACGGGCGATCGAGGAGGGCCGGGCCCATCTCGACGCGCTCTCGCAGCAGGTCGCTGCGACGATCCAGGATCTCGTCGAGGCGCCCCGTACGCAGGAGGGCTTCAAGCAGGTCATGGACACCGCGGGGCAGCTGATCGAGCAGTTCGACAGCTTCGGGCCCGTGGCCGACCAGCCGGTGCCCGCCTCCTTCGTGGCGGCGCGGAAGGCGATGTTCGACGGCATCGCGCGCATCGCTCCACTCGCGCTCGGGAAGGCGGCGGCAGTGAAGGAAGTGCAGGCGGGCCTCAGCCGTGTCGCAAACGAGCTAGCCGGGCTCTCGGGCGCCGAGGTCGAGAAGGAGCCTGAGCCCGAGCCGCACGACCCGGTCAAGGGCCCCGATCCGGGAGAGCCCGGCAAGGAGCCGGAAGACGCCGTTCCGCCCCCGGGCCCGGCGCCGAGCCCTAATCCGCTCCCGCCCCCGCCCCCGCCGCCCCCGGAACCCGGGACGGGTGCGGGCTCTCGGGCCGGTCCGGCCCCGGTCGGGCCGTAAGCCGACCCGGCCCCGGCTCTCGGGACGAGTCCCTGTGCGGGGTCAGCCAGCCGGCTGCCCGAACCAGAGCTCGTGGCCGTCGGGATCGACGAGCTCGAACTCGGTCATCCCGTACTGCGTCTCCCGCAGCGGTCCGACGGTGACCTCCAGCTCGGCGAGCGAAGCATGGAGAGCGGCGATGTCCGACGGATAGAGGTAGAGAACGGCCCCCTCCCCAGGATTCGTCTGCACCTCGCCCGGCTGCTCGGAGAGCATGAGCTCGGCCTCGCCGCTCTTCAATCGCGCCCACACGAGCCGGCCGTCCTCCTCCAGCCGCTCTGCGATCTCGAAGCCGAGGATCTCCGTGTAGAACCCGGCCGAGCCGTCGGCGTCCTCGACCCGCAGCATTGGCACGATCGGACGCGGGTACGGGCTCATGGCGCTCCCTATGATCGCTCAAATGGAGCGGCGCCGCTTCGGCTCGACCGGGTGGGACGTCCCCGTCGTCGGCCTCGGCACGTGGCGAACGTTCGACGTCGGGCCGGAGGGCGAGGCGGGCGCCCGCGCCGTCGTCGAGACGGCGCTCGAGGGTGGGACGAGGCTCTTCGACTCATCGCCAATGTACGGTCGCGCCGAAGGTGTGCTCGCGCGGGCCCTCGGCCCACGCCGGCCCGAGGCGCTCGTCGCGACGAAGATCTGGACGCCTTCGCCCGCGGAGGCCCGCCGCCAGCTCGCCGCTCAACTCGAGCTCTACGGGGGCCGCGTCGATCTCGAGCAGATCCACAACCTCGTCGCCTGGGGCGAGCACCTGCCCTGGCTCGAGGCCGAGCGCGAGGCCGGTCGCATCGCGCTCATCGGCGCGACGCACTACCTCGAGTCGGCGTTCGGCGAGCTCGA
>JBGPNP010000158.1:0-6407 GCA_041487575.1 Gaiellaceae bacterium
AGTCGAAACCAACTGCTTCAGCTATAGGTCTTGACGGGCGAGTGCAGTTCGATCAGGCTTAGCGTGAGTTCGACTTTCGAAACAACCCAGACGGGCACGTGCTCGAACTTTGGACGTGGGACGTCGCCGGACACCTGGCGGAGCTCGCCGCCGGCGAGTCTCTCGGCTCCCACTGACCTCAGGCGAGGAGTTCTGCCATCTCCGAGGCGGCCCGGCAGCCGCTCTCCACGGCCCCTTCGACATTCCCGGGCGCCGGATGGCCGCATCCGCCAGGTCAGCGCGAACCGCGCGTTGCGCCGAGCCCCGGACCCCGCCGTCGATCTGGCCCGCCCGCAGGGCTGAGTACACGGCGAGCAACGCCGCCTGGGACCTGGAATGCCGCCCGGCCTGGGCGCGTTAAACGGTCCAAGATGCGTACGCTCACCAACATCCGCAACGAGCTCGACAGCGCGATCGAGAGGCGCGCCGAGCTCTGGGAAGACCTCTCGCAGGAGCATGACGCGGCCAAGGCCGCCGAGGCTGGCCGGCTCTCCGAGCTGATCGACGACCTGTGGGCCGAGGCCCGCAGCGCGAAGGCTCGCCTGCGGTTCGGCTCGCCGGAGCTGATCATTCAGCGCGCACGCGCGGAGGAGAAGCTCGACCGCGAGTCGCGCCGGCTCCGGACAGCCGCCTAACTACACTCACGGGCGTGGGCCTGGCCCTCGCCCTCGTCGCTCTCGTCGCTCTCGTCGCCGGGTCGCCCTTCGCAGGCGGCCCGGTTCCGTCTACGGCCGTCGACTCGTTTCGCGTGACGGTGCGGGCGCCCTCGGGAGTCGAGTCGATCGCCTGGCAGGCGCCGGAGTCGCTCGCCGCAAGGCTGCCCGACGGCGACCTCGTCGAGGCGAACGGGACGCTGTACGTAAGCTCCGAAGGAGGCCGCGGGTACGTCGAACGGCGCCGTTTCGCCGCGCGCCCGGACGGCGACGTGGAGCCCGACTTGGCCCGTGGAATCCACGAGTTTGTTCTCGCTCATGCTCGCGGTGGCAGACGGAAGCTCGTCGAGACGGCGCTTCAAGGCCGGCCCGCCTACAAGGCCGCAGTTCCCTTGCGGGCAAACGAGTGCGCCGGGCTTCGCGCGGGCCGCGCGACGATCTGGCTCGATCGGGAGACGCTCCTCCCACTGAGGCTCGTGGAGGAGCACGCCGGACAGCCGACCTGGATCTGGAGCTACCGTTACGACGACCTGAACGTCCGGCTGCCCGAGTCGACGTTCTCGCCTCCTGAGCTCGGGAAGAAGCCATTACGCGAGGACATCGGCTTCGTCCGTGCGGCGCCCGCCCGCGCGGCCGGGCGGCTCTCCTACACGCCCTCGCTCCCGACGGTGCTCCCGCCCGGCTTCGAGCTCGCGGTCTCCGGCTGGGCGCGGAAGTCCGGCTCGACAGGCCCCGAGGGCTCGAACCGGCCCTCGCGCGAGCTCTTCGCCGCCGTCTTCCGCCGTGGGTGGGAGGCGATCGAGGTGACCCAGCGTCTCGCGGCGCCGCCCTGGACGTCGGATCCTTTCGGCTACGAGTGTGGGTTCGAGCACATCGAGAAGGCGAAGGTCGGGCCGGCGACGGCGACGTACGGCGCCGCGCCCGAGATCGTCCCGCACCTCTACTGGCGGCAGGGGCGGCTCCTCTTCACGGTCAGCGGACCGTTTCCGAAGGCCGACCTCGTCGCGATCGCGTCGTCCCTGCGACCCCTCGGCTCCTGAGGATCCTGCTCGTCTCCCAGATGTACCCGGGCTCGGCCGCGCCGGACCTGGGGGTCTTCGTGGCGCAGATCACGGACGAGTTGGAGCGGCAGGGGCACGAGGTCGCGCGCGCCGTGCTCGACCGGCGCGGCGGGTCGAAGCTCAGGTACGCGGAGCTCGCCCGGCGCGCCGTCGCCGAGGCGCGGCGCTTCCGGCCCGAGGTCGTCTACGGGCACTTCCTCTTCCCCGCCGGGGCGGCCGCCGCGCTCGCGGCCCGTGTCGCGGGCGCGCGGCTCGTCCTGACCGCGCACGGGCAGGACGTCCGCAACATCGGCGCCGTTCCCGGGGTGCGCGAGGCGACGCGCGCCGCGGCTCGCCGCGCGGCGGCAGTGATCGCCGTCTCGGACTTCCTCCGGCGGGAGCTCGTCATGAAGCTGCCCGAGCTCGCCGGGCGCGTCGAGGTGATCGACTGCGGCGTCGACCTCGAACGGTTCCGCGGGCGCGAGAGCGGGCCGGTCCGCGAGCAGCTCGGCTGGGAGGGCGAGCCGCCCTTCTACCTCTGCGTGGGCTCGCTCGACGCGCGCAAGAACGTGCTGCGGCTCGCCGAGGCGGTCGAGCGGCTCGGGCGAGGGAGCCTCGCCTTCGTCGGCAGCGGGCCGCTCCGGCCGCGGCTCGAGGGCCGGGCCGGCATTCGCCTCGTCGGGCGCGTGCCGCACGCCGAAGTCGCCGACTGGATTGCCGCCTGCGACGTTCTCTGCCAGCCGAGCCTGATCGAGCCCTTCGGCCAGGCGATCCTCGAGGCGCTCGCGAGCGAGCGGCCGGTCGTAGCGACCCGGATCGGCGGGGCCCCCGAGCTCGTCCGGCCGGGCGCCGGCGTGCTCGTCGACCCGGCGAGCATCGACTCGATCGAGGCCGGGCTGCGTGCCGCCGCCGAGCTTCCCGTGCCGAATCCGGAGGCCCGAGCGATCGCCGAGGAGCACGACATCCGCCGCCAGGCGGCCCGCATCGCCGAGGTGCTCGAGCGGCGACAATGAGCGTCACGCACGACCACGGGCACACGGACGTGCACCCGGGCGCGGAGGGGGACCGGCGGCTCCTCGGCGCCTCGCTCGGCCTGATCGTCGCCTTCATGGTGGTGGAGGTCGCCGTCGGGGTCGTCGCGAGCTCGCTCGCGCTCCTCGCCGACGCGGGCCACATGCTCACGGACGCGGGTGCGCTCGGCCTCGCAGTCTTCGCGGCCTGGGCCGTCTCCCGGCCTGCCCGCGGCCGCTGGACGTACGGCTTCGGGCGAGTCGAGGTGCTCGCTGCGCTCGCGAACGGCGTCACCCTCGCGCTGGTCGCCGTCTGGGTCCTCTACGAGGCCGCCCGCCGCCTCGCCGACCCGCCGGACGTGAACGCGGTGCTAGTCGGCCCGGTCGCCGCGGTCGGGATCGCGGTCAACCTCGCCGTCGTCGCTCTCCTGGCGCGCGCCGAGCGGCAGAGCCTGAACGTTCGCGGCGCCTACCTCCACGTCGTCACCGACCTGGCCGCGTTCGTCGGGACGGGCGTCGCCGCGGGGCTCATCCTCCTCACCGGCTGGAACCGCTTCGACCCGATCGCCTCGCTTCTCGTCGCCGTGCTCATGGTCGCGTCGGCCTGGTCGCTCCTCCGGGAGTCCGGCCGGATCTTCCTCGAGGCCGCGCCGGAGTCGGCGCCGCCCGCCGACGTGGGGCAGGCGATCGCCGGGCACCCGGGCGTCGTCGAGACTCACGACCTCCATGTCTGGACGGTGACGAGCGGCTTCCCTTCTCTCTCGGCGCACGTGCTCGTCGAGCCGGGAGCCGACTGCCACCGCATCCGGCTCGAGCTCGAGCGCATGCTCCACGAGCGCTTCGAGCTTGACCACACGACGCTCCAGGTCGAGCACGTCGGCTCTGACCACGGGCTCGAGATCAGGCGGTCGACGGGCTCCTAGAACTCGTTTCGGAATGGCCACGCGCCACCCATCGCGGCCGGGCGGCCCGTGCTTCATTGTGAAACGAGTTCCTAGAGCGGAGAGAGTGGAACTCGCCTTCCCGGTTGCGCGTTCCCACGGGTGGCAGGCTATCCTGAGCTTGTGCTTCAGTTCGTCGCGGTCGTCCACGTTCTCCTCTCGGTCTTCCTCGTCGTGCTCGTGCTCATGCACTCCGGGCGGGACTCGGGCTTCGGCGGCATGGGCTTCACGCCGGCCTCGCAGGGTGGCCAGCACATCGTCGAGCGCAACCTGACCCGGCTCACGGTCGTCGTCGCGACCCTCTTCACGGTCACGACGGTCGCGCTCTTCTACCTACTGAAAAAGTAGCCCCGCCGGCGACGGCGGCCACGATTCGAACCTGCTCGGGGCCGGCGAGCGGTAACGCCCGGAGCGCCCTCCCCTACCGTCGCCGCCGCGACCTCGAAGCGGCCGCGGCCGCCGGCCTCGGTCGCGAGGAGCGACGGCAGGAGAGGTCGAGCGCGAGCGCGAAGCCGAAGCCACTCGGGAGGCCGTTGCCGTCGAGCCGCTCCCAGCTCGAGCCGAAGTCGTCGGAGCGGTAGACGCCGCAGTGGTTCTGCTGCCAGAGCCGTCCGGGCCGGCCGGCGTGGAGCAGGAGCTTGTGGACGCACTGGCCGACCTCAAGGTGCGGGTCGGCGGCGACGCCCGAGTTGGCCGGGGCGAAGCTCTCGCCTCCGTCGGTGCTCGTGAAGGCTCCGGCCGCCGAGATGGCGACCGCGGGCCGGGTCGGGTCGGCCGGGTCGACCTGGATCGAGTGGCAGCAGAGACCGCCCGCGCCGGGATGCCAGCGGTCCCGCGTCGGGCGCTCGAGGATCGCCTGCACCGGTTGCCACGTGGCGCCGCCGTCGTCGGAGCGCTCGAGCACGCCGGGCTCGCTCCCCGCGCCTGGCTCGACGTGCCAGGTGCGCTCGAGCTCCACGTCGAGGGGTTCGCTCCGCTCCCACGTCGCGCCGAGGTCGTCGGAGCGGTGGGAGGTCGCGCCGTAGACGGGGCCGCTCGTGCAGGCGTGAATACGGCCGTCCCGCGTGTCGCGAATCGCGTGGTAGACCGACCAGCCGGCGAGGAGCGAGCCTGCGACCGACCAGGAGCGGCGTCCCTCGTCGCCGGTGAGGACGAAGGGACGCTTCGGGTGCCCGCGAGGACGGCGATCCCCATCAGCGCCCCGGCCCCGAACCGGCGCCCACGACGGTGAAAGCCTCCGTGGCCACGGCCGGGACGAGCGTCCCGAAGACGAAGCGCTCGTCGTAGTAGTCGCTCCGGTTGACGAGGACGACATGGCGCGAAAGCCCGAGCAGCTTCTTGGCGAGCGCCGGGAACGACGTCGTGAACCGGAGGTTGACGAGCGGCCCCGCGACCTTGCCGCCTTCGATCCGGAAGGTCCCGTCCCGCGTCATGCCGGTGATCATCCCTTCCCTCGGGTCGACGATGCCCAGGTAGTGGAGGCGCGTGACGTAGATCCCGTCCCCCACGCGCGCCGTGAGCTCCTCGAGCGAGGCGTCGCCGGGGGCGACGGAGAGGTTGAGCGGGATCGGCCCGACGCCCTGCGCGGGCGCCGGCAGCGCGTGCCCGGTCGAGGCTCGCCCGTCCCCGGCGCGCTTCGCCGTCCGCCGGTCCCAGACGACGTCGCGGGCGACCCCCTCGGAGACGAGCTCGACGCGCTGCCTGGGTACGCCCTCGAAGTCGAACGCCTTGGGGTAGCCGCGCGGGTCGAGCCCGTCGTCGGCGAGGTTGAAGCTCGGGTGGAAGAGGCGCTGGCCGAGCCGGCCGGAGAGGTAGCTCCGTCCCTCCATGAAGGCGAGCGCGCCGAGTGAGGTGAAGGCGAAGAACCAGAGAAGATCCGAGAAAGCGGCAGGCTCCAGGACGGCGCGGTACGTGCCCGGCTCGGCGTCGGCGGCGCCGCGCGTGCGGCGCGCCTTCTCTGCCGCGGCCTCGGCGACGGCGGCGGGGTCGAGGTCGGCGGCCCGCCAGGACGTCGCCTCGGCGTGGCCCGACTCGTCCGAAGAGGCTGCGATCACGACCACCGTCGCGTCGGTCATCGTCTGGGAGGCCGCCACGCCCGCGGTCGAGACCACGGCCGACTCGACCACGCCGCTCGTGAAGTAGCCGTAGGCGTCGAGGCCGCGGACCGCCTCGATCGCGCTCCAGGCGCACCGGGCCTGCTCGGCCGGGGAGAGCGAGGCGGTCTCCGCGTCGAACCCGGCGACGTCCGGGATCGGCGCCGGCCCGGGGAGGCCTGGCCAGGCCGGGTCGCGCGGAGAGTTGTCCGCCGCCTCGGCGGCGCGGCGCGCAACCTCGCGGAGCCCCTCGCCGTCGGTTCGGTTCGTCGAGGCGGTGCCGACCCTCCCGTCCCGGACGAGCCGGAGAGTCACGCCTTCGTCGGCGACGAGTGTCGGCTGGTGCACCTCCGAGGTCGCGAAGCGTGCGAGCCCTGACCGCTCCGTGCGGGCGACAGCGTCGGCCTCGTCGGCCTCCGCAAGTCCGAGCACCCGGGAAGCGAGCTCGAGCGCCCGGCTCATGCCCGTACCTCTGTCCGGCTGATTCCCGATCTCACTCCCGAGCGAAGCGAAGGGGCAAACCAAGACCCGCGCGAAATGCGGAGCCTTTAGCGCGGTCACTCCCCCCGGAAAATTCGAAGGATTTTGCGCGGGTGCCGCATGCGCGCCCGCCCACGCGGGCGTTGCGGGA
>JBGPNP010000159.1:0-6405 GCA_041487575.1 Gaiellaceae bacterium
ACCCACAACAACCGGACGCGCTACGAGACGGCGTTCACGATCTCGATCGAGGCGCGTGAGGGCGTCACGACGGGGATCTCGGCCGCCGACCGCTCGCACACGATCCAGGTCGCGATCGACCCGACGAAGGGCCCCGACGACATCATCCAGCCCGGTCACATCTTCCCGCTCAGGGCGCGTCGCGGTGGTGTTCTCCAGCGCACCGGCCAGACCGAGGCGGCCGTCGACCTCGCCCGGCTCGCCGGGCTGAACCCCGCCGGCGTCATCTGCGAGGTCATGAACGACGACGGGACGATGGCGCGCGTGCCCGACCTGATCGGCTACTGCGCGCGCCACGGCCTCAAGATGGTCACTGTCGCCGACCTCGTCGAGTATCGCCGGCAGACCGAGAAGCTCGTCGAGCGGATGACGAGCGTGCGCCTGCCGACGGGCTACGGTGAGTTCACGGCGGTCGCCTTCCGCGAGGTGCTGACCAGCAAGCACCACGTCGCCCTCGTCAAGGGCGAGCTCGAGGGCGCCGAGGACGTCCTCGTCCGCGTCCACTCGGAGTGCCTGACCGGCGACGTCTTCCACTCGCTGCGCTGCGACTGCGGCGAGCAGCTCGAGCAGGCGCTGGCCCAAATCGGCGCGGAGGAGCGCGGGGTCCTCCTCTACATGGCCCAGGAGGGGCGCGGCATCGGCCTCCTGAACAAGCTCAGGGCCTACGAGCTCCAGGAGTCGGGCTACGACACCGTCGAGGCGAACCTCGAGCTCGGCTTTCCGGCGGACGCCCGCGAGTACGGGATCGGATCGCAGATTCTCGCCGACCTCGGCCTCTCGACGATCCGGATCCTCACCAACAATCCGAAGAAGATCTCCGGCATCGAAGCCTTCGGGCTCAAGGTCGTCGAGCAGGTGCCGATCGAGGTGCCGCCCAACGCGGAGAACCGCGCCTACCTCGTAACGAAGCGTGAGAAGATGGGCCACCGCCTTCACCACCAGGATCTGAAAGACCTCGGCCCCGAAGAATGAGCTCGACCGACTCCCCTTCCACACCCCCGAGCGAAGCGATGGGGGAAACCAGTGCGGCGGAAAATGCGGAGCATTTTTCGCCTTTACAGCACGCGCCGGCCGAGCTGGTCATCCCCGAAGGCGTAAGCGTCATCGCCGGGGAGCCGAACGGCGCCCGCCGCTCCGTGGGGATCGTCGTCAGCCGCTTCAACGGCGAGATCACGAATCGGCTGCTCGAGGGTGCGCTCGGGGCGCTCGATGAGGCCGGGGTGACGCGGGACGCGGTCGACGTCATGCCGGTCCCCGGCGCCTTCGAGCTCCCGCTCGGGGCAATGGCGCTCGCGAAGACGCGCCGCTACGCCTGCGTCGTCGCGCTCGGGTGCGTCATCCGCGGCGAGACGCCCCACTTCGACTACGTCTGCGCCGAGGCGGCGAGCGGCCTCCAGCTCGCGGGGCTCGACACGGGCGTCCCCGTCTCCTTCGGCGTCCTCACCTGCGACACGCGCGGGCAGGCCGAAGCGCGCGCAGGCGGCGAGCACGGGAACAAGGGCGCCGAGGCGGCCCGCTCGGGCCTCGAGATGGCCGACGTGTTCGCCCGGCTGCGGTCGACGATCGCGCAGTAGCTATACTCCGCCGCCGGTATGTCCAAGGTCTGCGCAGTCTGCGGGAAGGGTCCAGCGTTCGGGAACAGCCGGAGCCACTCGATGGTGGCGACGAAGCGGCGCTTCGAGCCGAACCTCCAGCGCGTGCGCATCCTCGTCGGCGGCGTGGCGCGGCGGACCTACGTCTGCACGCGGTGCCTCAAGGCCGGCAAGGTCGAGAAGGCCCTCTAGCTTCTCGCGGCCCCGGCCGATGCTCGGGTCGTGCCTGACCGCGTGATCGACGTCCTCCTCGTCGAGGACAACGACATCTTCCGCGAGACGCTCGAGCTCCTGATCGACGTCACCCCGGACATGCGCGTCGTCGGTTCGGTGGGCGACGGGCCGGCCGCGGTCGAGGCGTGCGCGCAGGCGGCGCCGGACGTCGTCCTGCTCGACTACCGCCTGCCCGGGCTCGACGGCGTCGAGACGACGGCGGCGATCCGCACCGCACATCCGGGCTCCGCGGTCGTCGTTCTGACTGCCTCGGTCGAGCGGGGCGAGCTCGAGGCTCTTTTCGAGGCCGGCGCGGTCGCCTGCCTGACGAAGGATCGGGAGCTCGACGAGATCGTCGGAGCGATCCGGGTCGCCGCGACACGATAGGCTCCCGCGGTCGTGGAGCACGTCGCCCACTTTGACGAGGCGCCGAGCCGCCGTCGCGAGGCCGGCCACATCGCCGGCACCTGGAGCAACCTCGGCGGCGCGGCCGGGAGCGTCAGGGCCGGCGTTCAGCGGATCCGGATCGACCCGGGTCGCTGGTCGACGCCCGCGCACGTCGAGGGGGCCGACGAGGAGATCTTCTACGTGCTCGGCGGCTCCGGGATCTCGTGGCAGGACGGCGAGGTCTACGAGGTGGGGCCGGGCGACTGCCTAGTCCACCTCGCGCAGGAGCAGGCCCATACGCTCCGGGCCGGGTCGGACGGGCTCGACGTACTCGCCTTCGGCCAGCGCATCCCGCACGGCAACACCTTCCTCCCCCGCGCCGGCGTCGCCTGGATGTGGCCTGGCTTCGCGGAGGCGATCCCGATCACAAAGGCCGACCATCCGTTCGTACGCGAGGCGGCCGCCGGCGAGCCGGAGGTCGGCGAGCCGGCCGAAAGGCCGTCCCGGATCGTCAACCTCGCGGACGTCGAGCCGGTCGCATGGGGGAAGGGCGAGCGCGTCCGGGCGGAGCGGCGGAACCTCGGCCGAGCTGCAGGATCTGTCTTCACCGGCCTCCAGCACAGCACCGTGGCGCCGGGGAAGTGGGGTCAGGTGCCCCACTGCCACTCGGCTGAGGAGGAGCTCTTCGTCGTCCTCGACGGCGCAGGGATCGCCCAGCTCGGCGAGGAGGAGCATCCGGTCGGCCGGGGCACGGTGGTGGCGCGGCCGGCGGGCACCGGCGTCGCGCACGCCTTCCGCGCCGGCGCGGGCGGCCTCGTCTTCCTCGCGTACGGGACGCGCGAGCCGAGCGACGTTTGCTACTACCCGCGCTCGAACAAGGTCTCCTTCAGCGGCGTCGGCGTCATCGCCCGGCTCGAGAAGCTCGACTACTGGGACGGCGAGGAGGAGTAGCCCCGCCGGACCCGGACCTATACTCAATAGGTCCTGGCCCTCGATGTGAGCACGCGCCGCGCGCCGGCCGGCTTCGCCGGGATGGTCGCCAACGCGCCGGTTTGGCGCCTGCGGGTCGACCCGGACGCGCCAGCGCAGACGCTCGCCGGCGTCGGGCCGAGGATCGCCGAGCGGCTCGGTCGGCTCGGCATCCGCACGGTCCGCGACGCCGCCGAGTACCTCCCGCGCGACTACCTCGACTGGCGGGAGGCGACGGGCTTCCGCGAGCTTCGCTTCGGCCAGGAGGCGACGGTCGAGTGCACGGTCGAGCGGGTTGCGCTCCGCCCGACGCGGCGGCGCAACCTGAAGATCGTCGAGGCGGTGCTGGCCGACCGCTTCGGCGGCCGGGCGGCGGGCATCTGGTTCAACCAGGCATGGGTAGCCGGCCGGCTCCAGCCCGGCACGCGGCTCCTCGTTCACGGCAAGCTCACGCCGGGAAGGGGCGTCCCCTCGTTTGCGGTCGAGCGGCACGAGGTCGCCGACGAGGGCGTCTCCCGCCGGACGGTGGGCCTGGTCCCGCTCTATCCGGCGAGCCAGGAGATCTCGACCTTCAAGCTCCTCGAGCTCTCGGACGAGGTGCTTGCCCGCGCCCGCTGGTTCCCGGACGCGCTGCCGGCGCGCTTGCGCGCGGAGGAGGAGCTGCCCGTCCGCGCGGACGCGCTCCAGGCGGCGCACCGGCCGCAGGTTCGCGAAGAGGCCGACGAGGGCCGCCGGCGGCTCGCCTTCGAGGAGCTCCTCGTCCTCGTCCTCGGGCTCCTGCGTCGCCGCCGCGCGCTCGACGAGGGCGCGACCGCGCCCGCGCTCGGGGAGCCGGGCGAGCTCCTCGCCCGCTACCGCGCCGCGCTTCCGTTCACGCTCACCCCGGAGCAGGAGGCTGCGATCGCCGGGATCGACGGCGACCTCGCCGGCGCGCGCCCGATGCAGCGTCTCCTCCAAGGCGACGTCGGCTCGGGGAAGACCGTCGTCGCGCTCTACGCGCTCCTGCGAGCCGTCGAGCAGGGGCACCAGGGTGCGCTGATGGCGCCGACGGAGACGCTCGCCGAGCAGCACTTCCTCACCGTCGAGGGCATCTGCCGGGAGCTCGGCGTCACCTGCGAGCTCCTCACGAGCTCGGTCGCACCGAAGCAGCACGAGGCCGTTCGCACCCGAATCGCAAGCGGCGAGGCGCAGATCGCCGTCGGCACGCACGCCCTCATCCAGGCCGAGGTGGCGTTCCGCTCGCTCGCGGTCGCCGTCGTCGACGAGCAGCACCGCTTCGGCGTCGAGCAGCGCCGAGCGCTCGTCCTCGCTTCCTCGCGTTCCTGGGACGTCGCTGGCAAAGGGGGCGAGAGCGCGGCGCGAAGGACAGTACGTTTGGGTACGGACGAGCGCCGCGCTCGAAGCATCCTGCCGCCAGCGGCGTCAGGCCGCGGCGGAGCCGGGCTTGGCCCGGCGGGAGCCGACGCCGGCCAGGGACGCGAGGCGCCGCACGTGCTCCACATGACCGCGACGCCGATCCCGCGAACGCTTGCGCAGACGGTCTACGGCGATCTCGACGTGACCGAGATCGCTCGCCCCCCGCGCGACCGCAGGCCCGTCGTCACCCGCTGGATCGGTCACGAGCGCTCGGCCGAGGCGTACACGCGCATGCGCCGGCTGCTCGAGGAGGGCCGGCAGGCGTACGTCGTCTGCCCGCTCGTCTCCGAGTCGGAGACGAGCGAGGCGCGGGCCGCCGAGCAAGAGGCCGAGCGGCTCGAGAGCGCCGAGCTCGCCGGCTTCCGGGTCGGCTGCCTCCACGGCCGGCTGAAGACGGCGGAGCGGCGCGCGGTCATGGAGGCCTTCAAGCGCGGCGGGCTCGACGTCCTCGTGGCGACGACCGTGATCGAGGTCGGCGTGGACGTCCCCAACGCGACCGTCATGATCGTCCAGGAGGCCGACCGGTTCGGGCTCGCCCAGCTCCATCAGCTCCGCGGCCGGGTGGGTCGCGGAGCCGAGCAGTCGTACTGCCTGCTCGTCTCGCGGCCGAAGGAGGAGCTGACCGACCAGGCGCAGCGGCGGCTGCAGGCCCTCGTCGAGATCTCGAACGGCTTCGAGCTCGCCGACGTCGACCTCGAGCTCCGCGGCCCCGGCGAGCTCCTCGGGACGCGGCAGTCGGGCGTGCCGGATCTCAGGTTCGCGAACCTCGTTCGCGACGCGGCGCTCATCCCGAGGGCGCGGAGATGGGCGGCGGCCCTCGTCGACTCCGAGGGTCCGCTCGACCTCGAGGTAGAGCGACTCTTCGCCGATGCGGATCATCGCGGGTTCGCGTAAGGGTCACGGGATCTTCGCCCCGAAAGGGCTCGACACCCGTCCGACCGCGGACCGCGTGCGCGAGGCTGCCTTCAACCTCATCGGCCCGATGGATGGCGCCGACGTCCTCGATCTCTACGCAGGCTCCGGGGCGATGGGGCTCGAGGCGCTCTCGCGCGGAGCGGCGGCCGTCACGTTCGTCGAGCAGGACCGCCAGGCCGCGCAGACGATCGCCAAGAACCTCGAGAAGCTTCGGCTCACGGGAGCGACCGTCCTCCGCGAGGACGCGACCCGGAGGCTCGCCGCCGATGCCGCCGCGGGCAGGCGGTACGATCTCGTGCTGATCGACCCCCCGTACCGGATGCTCTCGAGCCTGCTCCCGACCCTGGCCCTCTACCTCCCCTCCGTCGTCGCTCCGGACGGCCTCGTCGTCGTCGAGTCGGGCGCGCGCGAGGAGCCGGAGCTCCCGCTCCCGAAGCGGACGAGCCGCCGCTACGGCTCCGCGCGGATCACGCTCTTCGAGGGTTCGCGACCATGACCGACCACCCGGTCACGGCCATCTGTCCCGGGAGCTACGACCCGGTCACGAACGGGCACCTCGACATCATCACGCGGGCCGCCTCGATCTTCGAGCGCGTGGTCGTCGCCGTAGTCCGTGACCCGCAGCACAAGAAGACGATGTTCAGCGTCGAAGAGCGCGTCGCGTTCCTCGAGGAGGCGCTCGCCGGCCACCGCACTGTCGAGGTCGAGGTCTTCGCCGAGCTCGTCGTCGAGTTCGCCCGTCGCTGGGGCGCCCGCACGATGGTCAAGGGCCTGCGCGCGATCTCGGACTTCGAGTGGGAGTTCCAGATGCACCACCTGAACCGAAAGCTCGCCCCCGACGTCGAGACGATGTACCTCATGTCGAGCCCGCAGT
>JBGPNP010000160.1:0-6388 GCA_041487575.1 Gaiellaceae bacterium
CATCGGCGCCGGCACCGACGTCGCCATCGAGACAGCCGACGTCGTCCTCATGCGCTCGGACCCGCTCGACGTCGCCACAGCAATCGCGATCGGCCGTGGCACGGTGCGGAAGATGCGCCAGAACCTCGGCTGGGCGATCGGCTACAACTCGCTCGCGCTCCCGATCGCCGCCGGTGTCTTCGAGCCGTTCGGGCTCACGCTCCGGCCGGAGATCGCGGCAATCTCGATGTCCGGCTCGAGCGTCCTCGTCGCCGTGAACGCGCTCGCGCTCAGGCGCCTGCGGCTACCCCGCTGAGGACTTCGCCGGGCTGTGGAGGAACGCGATCAGGTCGGCCATCTCGGCCTCGGTGAAGGTCGGGAAGGGAATGTTCTCTGCCTTGAAGTGGTCGAGCATCATCGGCACGTGGTTCCAGATGTCGCCGGACATGCCAGCGATCTCGCGCGCCGAGAGGTGGCCGCGCATGTAGTCGAGCGCCGGCGCGTCGGTGCCCCCCTGGCCGTTGTAGGAGTGGCAGTCGACGCAGCGCTTCGAGGTGAAGAGCGCCTTCCCCTTGGCGGGATCGCCGAACGCTCCGGACGGGAGCCCCTGGCCGGTGTGCCCTGCGGGCGCCGCCGCGGTGGCCGGCGCCGCACCCGGGGTCGACTTCGACCCCTTCCCCACGACAAATCCGACGACGCCGCCGCCCACGATCAGCGTGAGCACGACGAGGACGAAGACCGCCTCGATGACCGCGGGATTGCGCTTCCGCCGGGGCGCCTTACTCGCCACCGCTCACTCCGCCATCCGAAGGAAGCGGCCGTGCCACCAGTGGTACCAGACGGTCCCGGTGTAGCCGTTGACGGAGAGCATCCCGACGATCCGATCGCCACGAAGGATGTGGAGAGTGTAGTAGCCGGGGAACGGTTCGGCCTTGCCGGCGTGGAGGCTCTGTCCCTGCGCCGCGAGCCATTCGGTCGCGATCTGCTCCGCGTCGCCCGGCGAGACCGTCGGCTTGCCCTGCAGGCCCTGGGTGGGCCCGAACGACGGGTCGCCGAAGGGGCCGCCGCCCATCATCCCACCGTTACCCATCATCCCGCCGCCACCGCCCATCATCCCGCCACCGCCCATCATCCCGCCACCGCCCATCATCCCGCCGCCACCCATGATCCCGAACTTCGTGTTCCACATCATCGCCGGGCCGTACTCGAACCAGACGAACCCCGTGCGCGGGTTGACGAGCACCTCGGTCATCGGCTTCCCGCTCGAATCGGTCAGCTCGGCGTAGAAGTTGCGCGTGAACTGCATGACCTCCCCGACTCGCAGGCCAAGCGAGTCGGCGAACCGCTGCGCCTGGCGCCTGGCGGCAGGGATGTCCGAGACGGGCGCGCCCTTGCCGGTCGAGCCGTAGCCCATCATCCCGGGGCCGAACTGCATCATCTGGTAGCTGCCGTTCGCGCTCGACCCGCCGCACCCGGCCACGAGGCCCACGAGGACCGAAACCGCCACAGCAGCGAGTGCCTTTCGCGCCATGCGCGGATGATGCGCCGGACTCGGCCGGGTGGCATCGGGATATTCCCCCACAGCGGGAGCGGGAAACTACGAGTTCGCCGCGGTCGCTACGGGAGCGCGACCCAGTCCTTCAGGAAGTCCCGGGCCGCCGACGTGTCGAGCCGGAAGGTGACGTTCGTCGAGCGGCACCAGCGGTCGCCGGAGACGGTGAGCCCGGCGATCACGTCTGAGGCGCCGAGGAAGTTCGGCCCGCCCGAGTCGCCGTAGCAGGTGCCGCCGTTCCCGGTGGCCGGGTTCTGCGAGATGCGGAGCCAGTTGCCGGAGAGGGCGTTGAACGTCCCCGTCGCCACCATACGAAAGTTCGAGTCGCCGTTCACAGGCGCGCCCGGGCCCGTCTTCACGCGTTCGGTCGCGCCGTAGCCGACCGACGTGAACTTCTGGTCCTTGAGCCCGCCCTTCGCACCGAGCTGGTCGAGGAGCCCGGCGGTGGGCAGGTTCGCCGGCGGGCAGTAGTGGCAGGCCGCGATCGCGTCGACGCCCGGGCCGAAGGTGACGACGGCGACGTCGGCCGAGTTCCCGGCGCCCGGCGAGAAGAACGCCGGATTCGTGTGCATCGTGCCTGCGATTGGAACACTCGAGCCGGGGAGGACCGAGTCGAACGTGACGTAGGCAGAGACGCCCTGCCCCTTGAGGTACGCCGTGCAATGCGACGCGGTGAGGAAGACATTCGAAGCGATGAGCGTGCCCGAGCAGACCTGGAAGAGTGTCCCCCCGAAGTCGCCGAGAAGCGCTCCGACGTTCTTGTGGCCGTCGCCGTCCGCAACACCGTAGGTGATCGCCGAAGCCGGCGACGCGGCGAGCGCGAAAACGGCGGCCACGGTGGCGAGCGTTGAGCGCAGTTTCATCGTCCCTCCCCTGATTTGACCCCCGCTCGCACATTAGTAGCGCTCAGGGAGCTTGTCGAGCCCGCTTGTCAAACCGGCTGAGGGCCTTCCTGCATACTCGTAGGCACTGTGAGGAGGACCGCCGACTGGCTCGCGGTCGGGGTGGCGGCCGCGGCCGTCCTCGCGGGCATCGCCTTCGCCGCCTCCATCCTGCGGGCGGGGCGCGGCTCGACGGCCGGGGCCCCCGTAGCCCTCTCGTCTCCCTCCCCGGCGCCCTCGCCGGCCGCAGCGCCTCGCGGCCGCGTGCTCACCCTCGCAGCCCGTGACGGTGACGTGCTCGTCGCGATCACCGCCTGGCCGGGCGGCCCTGTCGACGTGGCCGTCTACGAAGGCTCGGACAGAGGCCCGCGTTCCGGCGTCGTTCGAGTCACTCTCGGAGACGGCCTGCCGCGGGCCCTCGAGCCCGGATCCTGCGGCGAGGGCTGCTTCAGCCTCGTCCAGCCCGTCCTCGACGGCACTCCGCGCAAGCTGCTCGTCGAGGTCGCCCGCGACGGCAAGCCGGCCCGGAAGGTCGGCTTCTTGCTCCCGAGCCGCCTGCAGTCGGGGGCCGCGCTTCTGCGCAAGGTCGACCGGACGATGGGGGCGCTGCGCACGCTCCTGGCGGAGGAGACGACCGCCACCGCGACCAGCGTTCTCCGCGCGGAGTTCGAGTTCGTCACCCCCGACCGGATGCGCGTCGTCGCCTCCGACGGCGGCAAGACCATCCTCATCGGAAAGCGGCGCTGGGACTGGCTCGCCGGCCGCTGGGTCGCGGGCGCGACCGCCCGGCTCCGCATGCCCGCCTACCCGTGGCGGAGCGCCGGGCAGCCCAAGCTCCTCGGGAAGGACGTCGTCGGGGGCGTGCCGGTGAAGGTGCTCGGCCTCTACAGCCCGAAGCTCGGGCCGACATGGTTCCGGCTCTTCGTCGCCGCAGACGGTCGTGTCGTCCAGGAAGAGATGCTCGGGCCGAACCACTTCATGGTCGACCGCTTCAGCGGGTTCGACGAGCCGCTCACGATCGAGCCGCCGTCGTGAGAGCGGTCAGGGTCCTCGTGGCGCTCGGGCTGCTCGTGCTCGTCGCAGCCTCCCCTGCGGCGGCGCACAAGGGCGGCAAGGCCGAGCCGCGCATCGCCGCGGCGGTGCACGACACCGGCCGGGGGTTCGAGCGCGTCGCCACCGTCCGCCTCACCGACATCGACAGCGGCGAGCCGGTGACCGGGGCGACCGTGACCGCGGCGGCCGAGATGACCGACCCGCACCTGATGCGGCTCGCGCCCTGGCCTCTCGCCGAGAGCAAGCCGGGGATCTACCGGGCTCGCGTTCAGTTCGTCATGCCGGGGAAATGGGCGCTGACGATCGGCGTGACCGGGAGCGACGTCGTCCCGGCGAGCGCGCGCCTCTCCTTCGAGATCAAGCCCCCGGCTGGCGGCCTCGGGCCACCGATCTCCGCGCCCGCCCTCATCGGGGCCCCGCCGCCTGCCGGTCAGGCGCCGGGCCTCCAGACGCTGCCGACTCGGCTCGAGGAGGCGATCGGCAACCGGGACATCCTCACGATGGCGATTCTCTGGCTCCACGGGCTCGCGGCTCTCGGCTGGATCGTCGGCGTCCTCGTGATGGCCGTCGCGCTCTCGGCACAGCCTGCCGTCCTCGCCGAGTCCGTGCGCGGCCGGCTCGCGACGGCCTACCGCCGCTGGGGCGCCTGGGTGCACTGGGGCTTCGTCCCGGTCGTCGTGGGCACGGGCGTCTACAACCTGTTCTACGTGACGCCGTTCGACCTCGTCTGGCGGCCCGGCGGCTTCTCTCAACTCGCTGCCGTGCCCTTCGGCCGTCTCTACGAGGCCATCCTCTTCGTGAAGCTCGGGCTCTTCGTCGCCCTCCTGGCCACGGGAACGAGGGTGCTCGCCCACACGATCCAGGTGGCAGCGCCCGCGCCCAGCCCGGGCGCCGGAGCGATCCGGACGCTCGTGCGGGCGCTCGGCCCGGCCGGGCTCTTCTACCTCGCGTGTGTCCCGCTCATCCTCGCGGCGGCGGCGGCCCTTCGCTACGTCCACATCCTCAGCCACGTCGCGCGCGTCCTCTCGACGAGCTAGAAAGACTCGATGACGCGAACGCCGCCGACACGCCGCCGCTTCCGGCTGGCCCTCGCAGCGGCCGCGCTCGCCGCGCTGGCTGTGCCGGGCTCCGCCTCCGCGCACGCCGTACCCGGGATCGACTACCGCTTCCCGCTCCCGGTCTGGCTCTTCGCGCTCGCGGCCGGCATCGCCGTCCTCGGCTCGGCGGCGGCCGCGGCCTTCGCCACCGCTCGGCCCGAGGCTGGAACCGCCCGCGGGAACCTCTACCCCTGGGTGCGCAGGCTCCGGCTCGGCGCAGCCGGCCTCGCGCTGGCAAGCGTCCTCCTCGTCATCGCCCTGGCGGGAGGGCTCTTCGGCGCGCAGGAGTTCTTCGAGAACCCGGCCACGATTCTGATCTGGGTGGACTTCTGGGTCGGGCTCGGCATCGTCTCAGCCCTCGTCGGGAACGTCTGGGACTTCATGAGCCCGCTGAGCGCCGCCGGCCGCTTCCTCGAGCGGCGCTTCTCGGCCCTCGGCCTGACCGTGCTCCCCTACCCCTCCTGGCTCGGCCTCCGGCCCGCAACGATCCTCGTGCTCGTCTGGTCCTGGATGGAGCTCGTCTGGGACCCGGCGCGCGAGCCGCGGACGCTCGCCGCGATCGCGATCGCCTACGTCTTGCTCCAGCTCGTCGCCATGGCGGCGTTCGGCACGGAAACCTGGCTCGCCCGCGGCGAGCTCTTCACCGCGGTTGCGCGCTCCTTCGCCCGCTTCGCGCCGCTCGAGCTCTACGTCGTGGAGCCGGCCGCGCCCTGCCGGGCCGGCCGCTGTGTCGAGGAGGAGCGGATCGGCTGCGCGGACTGCTGGCTCGACGCGCCGCCTGAGGGCCGCGGCCTCCGGCTCCGCCCTACGGGGCCGGCCTGCGGCGTGAGCCCCCACTCGGGGCGGGCGGCGGCACGTTCGTTCTCGCTCTCCTCGCGACCGTCGTCTACGACGGCTTCTCGCAGACGCAGAGGTACGCAGACCTGGAGGCCTTCTTCCTCCGACACTCGGCCTGGCTCGCCTCGCACGGCGACGTTCTCGCGACCCTCCTCATGGCGGGGATCGCCCTCGGCTTCGCCCTCGCCTTCCTCGCCGTGACCGCGCTCGTCTCCCGGCTCGAGCCCGGCGGTGCGACGGACGCGGCCCGCCGCTACGCGCCGACCCTGATCCCGATCGCTGCTGTCTACTTCGTCTCGCACTACTTCCTCTTCCTCGTCTACGCGGGCCAGCTCACCGCCGGGAACGTGGCCGACCCCTTCGGCAAGGACTGGGTCGCCGACTACGCGCCCTGGAAGGGAGTCCCCGGCGCCGTCGTCTGGTACGTCCAGGTGGCGCTGATCGTCTGGGGGCACGTCGTCGCGGTGCTCGCCGCCCACCGGGTCTCGGTCGAGGTGCACGGGAGGGCGCGGCCGGCGCTCCTCGCCCAGTCGCCGCTCGTGCTCCTCATGGTCGGCTACACGTTCGTCGGCCTCTGGGTGCTCGGCCAGGTGCTGGCGGCGTGACCTACCCGCTGAAAATGCTGCGCATTTTCAGCGGAAGAGGCTTGTCCCATCGCTTCGCTCGGGAGAAAGTTCCACCGAAGGTCGCCCCGTGAGCGCGTCCGCGCTCCGCGGCGCTCTCGCCGTCGCCGCGGCTCTCGCACTCGCGGCCCCTGGGCAGGCGCTCGCCCACGGCGACGACGTGCCGGTTTCCGGCCTCGGCTCGGCCTGGAGCTTCCCGCCGGCCGTCCTGGTGGGCGCCGCCGTCGCGCTCGCCCTCTTCGCGCAGGCGTTCCTCCGCCTTCGCAGGCGCGGCCGCTCGGACCACGCGGGGTGGGACCGGGCGGCGCTCTTCGGGCTCGGCGTGGCCGTGCTCACGCTCGCGCTCGTCTCGCCGCTCGACGCCGC
>JBGPNP010000161.1:0-6379 GCA_041487575.1 Gaiellaceae bacterium
CCGACGGCTCTGGCGGGGTCTACGTCGCCTTCGGCATGACGAACGCGCAGAGCTACGACCAGTACCTCGCGCACGGTGGCACGGTGGCGAAGGTCTCGACCGCCTCTTCCCTGCCCAGCCAGGACGCCTTCTTCTCCGGCCAGTTCATCGGCGACTACAACGGGCTCGCCGTCTCGGGCGGGACTGCGCACCCGATCTGGACGGACATCCGCGGGCCCGACCCGAGCTACCCGGGCTACGAGATGGATTCGATCGTCTCGTCGCCGGCCTCGGCGACGCCGAACTTCACGCTCAGCGCCTCGCCCACGAGCAGCACCGTCAAGCAGGGCGGGAGCACGACCTACACGGTGACGATCTCCGCGTCGGGCGGCTTCTCGGACCCTGTGACCCTCACTGCGAGCTTCTCCGCCAGCGTGAACGGCTCGTTCTCTCCGAACCCGGCGAGGTCGACGTCGACGCCGGCGTGGACGTCGACCCTCACCGTCACGGCGCCGGCGAACGCCGCTCCCGGCACGTACCCGGTCACCATCACGGGCACCGGCGGCGGGCTTACCCGGACAACGTCCGTCACGCTGACGATCCAGCGAGCGAAACGCCACTAGAGCCGGCTCCAGCCGGCGCCGGCCTCCGCCTCGAGCGCGTCGAGCCGCTCGTCGAGCGCCTCGAAGATCGGGTGTTTCCGCGCGGGATAAGCCCAGTTCGTGACGCTCCCTGTCTTGCTGTCGAGCCGCCACGCGTAGCTCACCCGGGCGACGTCGTACGCCCCGTCCGCGTAGACGTCGGAAGCCGCCAGGAGGCCGCTCCGGCGGACAGCCTCCTTCGCGCTCGCCACCTGCTCCGGCGTGAACGTGCAAACCGTCCACCATTCCTCGCCGTCGAAGGCTTCCACACGACCGTCCTCGTGGTAGACGCGCCAGACGTCGCGGCGCCTGTGCGGATCGTGGAAGTGGCTTGCGAGGTAGCTCCCTTCGGGCGCCTGCTCGACCGGTGGAGCGCCGGTCACTCGACCTGCCAGTGCTTGCCGGTCAGCTGGTCGAGCGCCTGCACGAAGTAGACGTAGTGACCTCGCTTCACGTCGCCGCCGGACGACATCAGGCTTCCCCCGTCCTGCACGGCAAGCTCGTTGGCGGCGTCGGCGCCGACGAGCGCCTCGACGTCGCCATAGTGCTCGGGCTTGTCTCCGAAGAACTTCGGCACCACGTCGGGACCCGGCTTCTCGTCGACGTACTCGTCCCCGAGGCCGAACATGTGCCCGGCCTCGTGGGCGGCGACGTTCTGCGTCACGTCGACGCGCCCGTCCGGGGATCCGGGGGCCATCCGCCGCACCGAGACGTCGACGCGCTGGAAGCTGGGATCCTCGCCGGCGTTCTTCTCGCCGACCGAGTCCAGCACGTCCGCGGCAACGCCGGACCGTCCGAGCTCCGAGGCGATCTCGCCCTCGACGGCGTGCGCGCGGTTGAGGCCGAGCTGTTCGTTGTGCGCTTCGCTGCCCGGCGAGCTCGAGCGACCGCGCAATGCGACCGAGGTGTCCTTGCCGAGGATCTTGTCGGTCTCGGTCGGCGACTGCAGCGGGCGCATCTCGTCCACGACGGACTTGACTTGACCGAGGATCGGTGGCGTCAGCTCCGCGCGGTCGCGATCGAACGGGCCGATCTGGGCGACGACCGCGCGGTCGAACACGCGGTGCGTCTCCGGCTCCGTCGGATCACGGATGTCGAGGGTCGCCGTGTCCCCGCTCACGAAGGAGCGGAAGCGGGGAGCGCCCCTCGGCACCTTCTGCGCCGTGATCTTCATGTGCGCGAGCCCCGGCTCGCTGATGCTGACGACGTTGACGTTGACCCCGCAGCGGTACTCCGAGAAGTCGGGGTCGTTCAGGTGTAGCTGGTGCTTGCCGCTCCACACGCCTTGAACGCTCGTCATGAAGCCGGTCTCGAATGCGTCCCGCTCCGCGTCCGTCCACTGGAAGTCCGCGAGTTGCTCGGGCGTCCACCGGTGCCCGCGGAAGTCCGGCTGGCGCATCATCGCGCGGGTGAAGTTCGAGTAGGCAATGTGCACCCAGAGGTTGATGTTCAGCTCCCCGACAGCGGGAGCGGGGCCGGCGGGGACGTACTCGCTGTCGAACCGCTCCCCTTGCTGGGACTGCTTGACGAAGGTGAAGGTCGGCTTCGGAGGCTCCGTCGCCGGCGGCTCCGTGACACCCGCCGCGGGCACACCTGCGTCGGTCTGCCGCTGGAGGAGGGCGCGTTGCAGTCGCTGGTTGCCCGCGTGGCGCTGGAGCTCGAGCAGGAGGCTGGGGGTCAGGACGCCTCGCGTGGCGGCGGCGGCGTCGAGCGGAGCCCACGGCACGCCTTTCTCGGCCCCAGCTGGCGGAGCGCGACCACGGTCGCCGAGCTTGGGCACTCCGTCCTCTTTCGGCGAGCGACGCATGGCGCGACCGCGCCATGCTACCAGCGCGCTGGCCGCTGCACAGCGCTCCAGGGCCGCCCGGTCAACCGCTGGTACCCTGGCCGCGTGGCGCGCTCCGTCATCGTCTCGGCCGTTCGGACGCCGTTCGGGAAGGTCGGCGGCGCGCTCGCCCACTACGAGGCGACGCAGCTCGGCGCGATCGCGATCCGCGCCGCCCTCGAGCGGGCGGGCGTCGAGCCCGGCGAGGTCGAGTACGTCGTCATGGGCCAGGTCCTCCAGGGCGGCGCGGGGCAGGCGCCGGCCCGGCAGGCCGCGATCGGCGCGGGCATCCCGAAGGAGGTGCCGGCGGACACCATCAACAAGGTCTGCGCCAGCTCGATCCGCGCGGTCGAGATCGCCGACCTCATGATCCGTGCCGGTGAGGTCGATGTCGTCGTCGCCGGCGGCATGGAGTCGATGTCGAACGCCCCGTATGTGCTCAAGAAGGCCCGTTTCGGCTACCGGCTCGGCGACGGCGTCCTCATCGACTCGATGATCTATGACGGGCTGACCTCGACCTTCGACGGGCGGCACATGGTCGAGCAGGCCTCGTTCGTCTCGCGCGAGCTCGGGATCTCGCGCGAGGACCAGGACGCCTGGGCCTTCCGCTCCCAGCAGCGCGCGGTTCGCGCCATCGACGCCGGCCTCTTCGCCGACGAGATCGTCGCGGTGGGCGAGCACTCGGTCGACGAGGCCCCGCGGCGTGACACGACGCTCGAGCGGCTCGCGAAGCTCAAGCCAGCCCTCGACCCCGGGGGGACGACGACGGCCGGGAACGCGCCGGGCGTCAACGACGGCGCCGGCGCGCTCGTCGTCGTGAGCGAGGAATTCGCCCGGCGTCGTGGTCTCGAGCCGCTCGCGACCATCGTCTCCCAGGGCTTCGCCGCCGGGGAGTTCGCGTACCTGGCGCGAATGCCCGCGCTTGCGGCCGGGAAGGCGCTCGCGAGGGCCGGGAAGACGATCGGCGACGTCGAGCGGGTCGAGGTGAACGAGGCCTTCTCGTCGGTCGTCGTCAACTCGATCAAGCTGCTCGGCGCCGACCCGGAGAAGGTGAACGTGAACGGCGGCGCCGTCGCGCTCGGCCACCCGATCGGGGCGTCGGGCGCGCGCATCCTCGCGACGCTGGTGCACGAGCTTCGCCGCAACGGCGGCGGGCTCGGCCTCGCTGCCATCTGCTCGGGCGGCGGTCAGGGCGACGCCCTCCTGATCGAGGTCTGAGTCAGGCGGGAAGCAGCGTCAGCGCCGCGATGTGCGCGGGGCGCACGACGCTGAAGTGCCGGCGGTCGAGCGTCACGACCTTCGGCTCGTCGAGGCGCTCGACCAGTGCGACGACGCTCGCGTCCACGACACCGAGGCCGAGGTCGGCGTACTCCTCCTGGAGGCTTCTGCAGCGCGCGAGATCGCCGAAGGTCGCGGGCTCGACGCGGTAGGCGCCGGCGAGCACGTCCTCGAGGAAGGCAAGCCAGACGTCGGCCTGGAGGCGCTCGTGGCACCAGTAGTCGAGTTCGGCAAGCACGAGGACGGGCACGACGAGGTCTTCCTCGGCAGCCGTGAGGAGAGTCGCACACGCAACGTGATCGGGATCCGCCGCGTCCAGGGCTGCGAGGAGGGGGCCGGTGTCGAGGACGAGCGCCACGCGCCTGCCTACGACGGCGGGTGGGCGATCGCGTCAGCTGTGACCTCGGCGGCGGACCGGCCGTCCGTGGAGCGTCCGAGTCCGGTTCGCGGACGTCGTGACGTCCGGATCGAGGCGGCCTTGTCGTCGACGGCCTCGGCGAAGATAGTCGCAAGCGGCACGCCGCGGCGGCGGGCCTCCGCCTCGAGCGTCGCGAGCGACTCGGCTCGGGCCGTCACGGTGGTTCGACGCATCTTATGCATGATGCTAAGCATAGCATCGCGAATGACGCCGACGTGAGGGTGCTCGCGCCGGATCGGTTAGCCTGCGCCGCGGTGAGGTTCGAGCACGTCCTCGTTGTCGGCGCGGGCCAGATGGGCGCGGGGATCGCCCAGGTGGTCGCGGCGTCCGGCCGGCGGGTGAGCCTCCACGACTCTCTGCCGGGCGCCGTCGAGCGCGGGCTCGGGGCGATGCGCCGCAGCCTCGAGAAGCTGGCGGCAAAGGGGGGACCTGACCCCGACCAAGTACTCGCGCGCGTGAGCTCGACCGGTGACCTCGTTCCGGCCGAGCTCATGATCGAGGCCGTCGTCGAGGACGCGCGCGTGAAGGAGGACCTCTTTCGCCGCGCCGACGCGGTCCTCCCCTCGGACGCGATCCTCGCTTCGAACACGTCCTCGATCCCGATCACGTCGCTCGGCGCCGTCACCGAGAGGGCGGATCGCGTGATCGGGATGCACTTCTTCAACCCGGTCCCGCTCATGGGCCTTGTCGAGGTCGTGCGCGGGCTCGAGACGTCGGACGAGACGGCCGCGGCGATCGTCGCCCTCAGCCGCGAGCTCGGGAAGACGGCAGCCGAGGCCCGGGACTTCCCGGGTTTCGTCGCGAACCGGATCCTCATGCCGCTCATCAACGAGGCGGCGTATGTGCTCCTCGAGGGTGTGGCCGAGGCGGAGGCGATCGACACGATCGCGAAGCTCGGCTTCAACCACCCGCTGGGCCCGCTCGCGCTCGCCGACCTGATCGGGCTCGACACGTGCGTGGCGATCATGGACGTCCTTCACCGGGGCCTCGGCGACCCGAAGTACGCGCCCTGCCCGCTCCTGCGGCAGTACGTCCAGGCGGGCCGGCTCGGGCGAAAGAGCGGGCGCGGCTTCTACGAGTACTCCTCCTGATGGACCTCGAGCTCTCGGAGGACCAGCGCGCGATCCAAGCGCTCGCGCGCGAGATCGCCGAGACGGAGATCGCTCCCCACGCGGCCCAGTGGAGCCGGGAGCACCACTTTCCGCTCCACCTCTACGGCAAGCTCGCCGAGCTTGGGCTCATGGGAGTGTGCGTTCCGGAGGAGCTCGGCGGCGCCGGCGCCGACTTCCTCTCCTACGTGCTCGTGCTCGAGGAGCTTTCGCGGGCCGACGCCGGAGTCGGTGTCACGGTCGCCGTCCACACGAGCGCGGCGACGCTCCCGATCCTCCGCTTCTGGAGCGAGGAGCAGCGGCAGGCCTTCGTGCCGCCGCTCGCGCGCGGGGAGAAGATCGGAGCGTTCGCTCTCACCGAGGCGGGCGCCGGGTCCGACCCGGCTTCCCTGACGACGGGCGCCGAGCCGGACGGTGACGGCTGGCGGATCACGGGCGCGAAGCAGTGGACGACGAACGGGAGCTTCGCGAGCACGTTCGTGCTCTTCGCGCGGACGCGGGCCGGGATCTCGTGCTTCGTCCTCGACGGCGGCACGCCGGGGCTCACTGTGAGCCGGGAAGCCGAGAAGCTGGGGCTTGCGTCGAGCTCGACCGTCGACCTCGTTCTCGAGGGCGTGCGCGTCGAGTCCGGTCGGCTCCTCGGTGCCGCGGGGAAGGGCCTCTCGATCGCGCTCGCCACCCTCGACGGCGGGCGGATCGGCATCGCCGCCCAGGCGGTCGGGATCGCGCAGGCTGCCTACGACGTCGCGCGCGCGTACGCGCTTGAGCGGGAGCAGTTCGGGCGGCGGATCGCGGAGTTCCAAGCGATCCAGTGGAAGCTCGCCGACATGGCGACTGAGATCGACGCGGCGCGGCTGCTGACGTACCGCGCGGCGTGGCTTCGCGACCGCGGCGAGCCGCACGCGGAGGCGGGCGCGAAGGCGAAGCTCTTCGCCTCGGAGACTGCCCGGCGCCAGACGGGCGAGGCGATCCAGATCCTCGGCGGCTACGGCTACACCAAGGAGTTCCCCGTCGAGCGCTACTACCGCGACGCCAAGTCGTATCAAATCGTCGAAGGCTCCTCGAACGTGCAGAAGATGATCATCGCCCAGGATGCGCTGGGGTATCGGAAGGCGAATCGCTAATAGAA
>JBGPNP010000162.1:0-6373 GCA_041487575.1 Gaiellaceae bacterium
CCGCAACGCGCGCTCGATCTTCCGCTCGGTGCCGATGTCGACGCTCGAGGTCGCCTCGTCGAGGATGAGGATGCGCGGGTCGGCGAGGAGGGCGCGCGCGAAGGCGACGAGCTGGCGCTGGCCGAGGGAAAGGCGCGAGCCGCGCTCGCCGACGTCGGTCTCGTACTGGTGCTCGAGCGCGCCGACGAACTCGTGGGCCCCCACCGCGCGGGCCGCGGCGGCAACCTCCTCGGGCGTCGCTCCCGGGCGGCCGAAGGCGATGTTCTCGCGCACGGAGCCGGCGAAGAGGAAGCCCTCCTGGGGCACGATTCCGAGCTGGCTCCTCAGGCTCCGCTGAGTGACCTCGCGGAGGTCGTGCCCGTCGATCGCGATCCGGCCTTCGGTCGGGTCGTAGAAGCGGGCGAGGAGCTTCGCGATCGTCGACTTCCCGGCGCCGGTGTGGCCCACGAGGGCGACTGTCGTGCCGGCGGGAACGTCGAGGTCGATCCCATGAAGGACCTCGAGCCCGCGACCGTAGGCGAAGCGGACGCCATCGAAGCTGACGTGCCCCTCGATCCGCGGGAGCTCCTGCGCGCCGGACCGGTCGAGGACCTCCGGCTCCTCGTCCATGACGTCGATGATCTTGTCGAGGGCGGCGACGGCGGCGAGGAACGTGTTGTAGAGCTGCGAAAGCTGCTGCACCGGGTCGAAGAAGTTCGCGAGGTAGCCGATGAAGGCGAAGAGCGACCCGATCGTGAGCGAGTGGTCGAAGACGAGGTAGCCGCCGAACCCGAGGACGACCGAGGTCGCTGCGCCCGAGAGGAAGTCGACGAAGGGGAAGTAGAGCCCGTTGAGGACGACTGTCTCGTAGTTTGCCTCGCGGTAGGCGCCGTTCACGTCGCGGAACTCGTCGAAGTTCCGGTCCTGGCGCTCGAAGGCCTGGACGACGCGCATGCCCGAGATGCCCTCTTGCAGGGTCGCCGTCACCGCGCCGAGGCGCTCGCGCACCCGGCGGTAGGCGCGCGTCGAGCGGCGGCGGAAGACCGTTGTCGCCGCGCTCATGAGCGGGAAGACCGAGAGGGTTGCGAGGGCGAGGCGCCAGTCGAGGACGAAGAGGATCACGGCCGAGCCGAAGAGGGTGAGCGAGTTCTGGACGAGGCTCGAGACGCCGTCCGTGACGAGCTGGTCGAGCGCCTCGACGTCGTTCGTGAGGCGGGAGATGACGGCGCCCGCGCGGTTGCGCTCGAAGAAGCCGAGCGAGAGCCGCTGCAGGTGGGCGAAGAGCCGCTGGCGGAGGTCGGCGAGGATGCGCTCTCCCACCCAGCCCGTGTAGTAGGTCTGGATCATGGACGCGACCCAGTTGGCGAGGCCGGCCGCGAGGAGGGCGGCGACGACCCAGCCGAGCAAGGCGAGGTCGCGGTGGCCGATGCCCCTGTCGATCGCGAGCTTCGAGAGGAAGGGCGGCGCGAGCGCCGTCGCGGTCGCGGCGATGAGCGCGCCGACCGAGAGGAGCGTGCGCCCGCGGTACGGTCGTGTGAGGTCGACGAGCACGCCCATCCGCCGCGCCGTGCGCGCCCAGCTCCAGTCCTCGACCTTGGCGCCGCGCTGCTGCGTGAGATGGCTGCCGGGCTGGTGCACTCTCACGCGTGTGACCCCCACCCTGGGAGGGGACCCACGAACCCACCCACGAGCTTCGAAGGTAGCGCGAACCGGCGCAGGCGTGTGTGACGACGTGCGCCGAGTGTGTCGCGGCTCTGTGCCGATTCGCGCACGACCCTCACGCCGTCGCCTCCTCGACGGTCGCGAGGTCGACCGTGCCGTGCTCGAGGAGCTCCCGGTAGACCGAGCTCGTCTCAGCGAGCTCGTCCCGCGTCCCGCGCGCGGCGATCCGCCCGTGCTCGAGGACGACGATCTCGTCTGCGAGCGCGATCGTCGAGAGGCGGTGGGCGATGATGAGCGTGGTCCGGCCGCGCATCGCCTCGCGGAGGCCGAGGCGGATCTTCGCCTCCGTCGTGGCGTCCACCGAGGCCGTCGCGTCGTCGAGGACGAGCACGCGGGGGTCGATGAGGATCGCACGCGCGATCGCGACCCGCTGTCGCTGGCCGCCCGAGAGCGTGATCCCGCGCTCGCCGACGACCGTGTCGTAGCCCTCTGGGAGCTCCGCGATGAACTCGTGCGCCTGCGCCATGCGCGCGGCGCGCTCGACGTCCTCGGCCGTTGCCCACGGGGCGCCGAAGGCGATGTTCTCGCGCACGGTGGTCGAGAAGAGAAACGGATCCTGCGAGACGATCCCGATCGCGCGCCGAAGCTCGGTGAGCCTGATGTCCCGGACGTCCGCGCCGTCCAAGAGGACCCGGCCCGCGCCGGTGTCGTAGAAGCGCGGGACGAGCGAGGTGAGCGTCGTCTTGCCCGCACCCGTGTGCCCGATCAGGGCCACGGTCCGGCCCGGCTCGATCTCGAGGTCGACGCCGTCGAGCACGGGCCGCTCTGGGTCGTAGCCGAACGAGACGCCCTCGAAGCGCAGACGCCCGCCGCCGGGCGGCAGGGCAACGGCGTCCTCCCGGTCGACGATCTCCTCGGGCTGGTCGAGCACCTGGAAGATGCGCTCGCCTGACGCGATCGCGCGCTGGCTCAGGCCGATCCACATTCCGAGCATGCGAAGCGGCATGACGAGCATGAGGACGTAGACGTTGAACGCGACGAACGCGCCGAGCGACAGGTCGCCCGAGACGACGCTGCGGCCGCCCACGAGCAGGACGGCCGCCTGCGTCATGAGCGGCAGGAAAGACATGAGCGGCACGTAGAAGGCCTGCTGCCGGGTCGCCTTGATCGACTCCGAGAACACGGCCTCGGTGCGCTCGGCGAACTTGCGCTCCTCCCGGTCCTCCTGGGCGAACGCCTTGACGACGTTGATGCCCACGATGCCCTCCTCGGCGACGGTCGTCATGTCGGCGAGGCGCTGCTGCACCTCCTTCAGGATCGGGTGCGAGCGCGAGGAGTAGACGTAGGCGATGCTCACGAGGACGGGCGTGATCGCGAGGGTGATGAGGGCGAGCTGCCAGTCGAGCACGAAGACGAGCGCCGTCACGGCGAAGACCGTGAGGATGTGCTGGCTGAAGAAGATGAGGCCGTAGCCGAGGAAGAAGCGAACTCCCTGGAGGTCGACGGTCGCGCGCGACATGAGCTGGCCCGTCTGGTGGCGGTCGTAGAAGCCCCAGGAAAGCTTGAGCAGGTGGCCGTAGAGAGCGTTCCGGAGGTCGTAGTCGACGGCGAGCGACTGCTTCCCGGCGATGAAGCGGCGACCGACGAGGAGGAGCGCCTTCAGCGTGCCCGCGAGGACGACGAGTCCCACGAGGAGCGCGAGCTTGTGTCCGTTGCTCTCCGGAATGGCGTGGTCGATGACGTCGGCCGTGAGCCAGGGGATCGCCATCGAGGCGGCCTGGGAGCCGACCGCGAGCAGGATCGAGAGGGCGAGCGACCGGCGGTAAGGGCGCAGGAAGCGGAGGAGGCGGAAGAACGTGCGGCTGGACGTCGGGTGCGAGTCGAGCATCGGATCGAGTCTACCGGCGGCCTTCCGTGACCCGGAATCGGCCTCCGTAGCTCTCCGCACGGGGATCGGCGCCTCCCCGATGCGCTCCAGAAAGGCCTGTACGAGCCTCGCCGAGACGTGATCGGCGTGACGATCGCGGCGGAAGTCGGGAGGAGCGCGCCCGCGCCTGGGGCACCCGTGTCGCGGGGGCTGCCGCACGGGAGCTTGCGCACCGCTGACCGGCCCGCACGGCCGGACAGGCGTCGTATCCTTGCGCGGTGAGGCTCCCGCTCGAGTCCGTCCCGAACGTCTCCGAGGGCCGCGACGCCGGCGTTCTCGCCGATCTCCGGGCCGCCTTCTCGACGCCCGCTCGGCTGCTCGACGTCCATGTCGACCCCGACCATCACCGCTCCGTCTACACGCTCGTCGGGAGCGCCGAAGAGCTCGTCCAGACCCTATTCCGCGGCATCGCGTGCGCGGCCGAGCGGATCGACCTGCGGCGGCACGCCGGCGCCCACCCGCGCATCGGGGCCGCCGACGTCGTCCCGCTCGTCCCGCTGGATCCCGCGCAGGAGCCTGCCGCGCACGCGGCTGCGCTCGCGCTGGCCGATCGCGTCGCCGGAGAGCTCGGGCTCCCGGTCTTCTTCTACGGGCGTCTCACGGAGGAAGGCCGCGAGCCCGCCTTCTTCCGGCGGGGCGGTCCCGAGGAGCTCCAGCGGCGGATCGACGCGGGCGAGGTCCGGCCCGACCGCGGCCCGGAGAGGCTCCACCCGACGGCCGGCGGGGTCGTCGTCGGCGTCCGGCGGCCGCTGATCGCCTTCAACGTCAACCTCCGCGGCGCCTCCATCGAGACGGCGCGCGAGATCGCCCGCGTCGTTCGCGAGCGCGACGGAGGCTTCCCCGGCGTGCGGGCGCTCGGCCTCGACCTGCCGCGGGCCGGGCTCGTCCAGGTGAGCATGAACGTCACCGACTACCGGACGACGGCCCTCCACGAGGTTGTGACGCGGATCGCCGCCGAGGCCGAGGCGCGCGGCGCCGAGGTCGCCGGGAGCGAGCTCGTGGGCCTCATGCCGGCCGGTGCCGTCGTCGAGGCGGCCCGCCGGCCGCTCAGGCTCGAGGGCCTCGACGAGAGCAGGGTGCTCGAGCTTCGCCTCCTGGGCGGAGAGCCGGGTGCCTGACCCGGTCACGCTGACGGGCCTCGGCCTCGACGCGGCTGCCGTGGTGCGCATCGGCGTCGAGCGCGCGGAGGTCGTTCTCGACCTCGGCGCTCTCGCGGCCGTCGCCGACAACCGGCGCCTGCTCGAGGAGGCGATCGAGCGCGGCGAGACGATCTACGGCGTGACGACGGGCCTCGGAGCGCTCGTGCGCGAGCGCGTCGGAGTCGAGGAGGCGGCCGCGATCCAGCGGGACGTCCTGCGGAGTCACGCCGCGGGAGTGGGCGAGCCGCTTCCCCGCGAGGTCGTCCGGGCCGCGCTCGCTCTCCGCTTGAACGGCCTCCTCCGGGCACGGTCCGGCGTCCGCCCGCTCGTCCTCGAGCGGGTGGCGGCGCTCCTCAACGCCGATCTGATCGCGCCCGTGCCGCGCACCGGCTCGCTCGGCGCGAGCGGCGACCTCGCGCCCTCGGCCCACGCGTTCCTTCCGCTCGTGGGGGAAGGGGAGCTCGCCGGGCCCGACGGGGTCGTGCGGCCCGCGGGCGAGGTGCTCGCCGAGCGCGGGCTCGAGCCGCTCACGCTCGCGCCCAAGGAGGCGCTCGCGCTCGTGAACGGGACGCACTTCATGGCAGCGGTCGGCGCGCTCCTCACGATCCGCGTCGCGCGCCTGCTCGACACGGCGGATGCCGCCGCGGCGCTTGCGCTCGACGCGCTTCACGGCGCTCCCGCCGCGTTCGACCCTCGGGTGCACGAGCTGCGGCCCCTGCCCGGCCAGGTGCATGCCGCGGGCAACGTCCGTGCTCTCGTCGCCGGCTCGGAGCGGCTGGGGACGCGCGAGTTCGACGTACTTCAGGACGCCTACTCGCTCCGGTGCGTGCCGCAGGTGCACGGCGCCGCCCGCGAGGCGCACGGGTTCTTCGCCCGCCTCGTCGACGTCGACCTGAACGCGGTCACCGACAACCCGATCGTCCTCGACTCGGGCGAGGTCGTCTCTGCGGGGAACTTCCACGGCCAGAGCCTCGCGTACGGGTTCGACATGCTCCGGATCTCGCTCGCCGACCTCGCGGCAATGTCGGAGCGGCGGACGTTCCGGCTCCTCTCGCCCTCGCTGAACGCTGGTCTGCCCGCCTTCCTCACGCACGATGCGGGGCGGTCGAGCGGCTACATGGTCGCCCAGTACACCGCGGCCGCCCTCGTCTCCGAGCTGCGCGCGCTCGCCCACCCCGTCAGCCTGGACACGATCCCGACCTCCGACAACCAGGAGGACCACGTCAGCATGGGGATGACGGCGGCGCTGCTCTCGCTCGAGGCGTGCGGGCGCGCCGAGACGGTCCTCGCGATCGAGATCCTCTGCTCCGCGCAGGGGCTCGAGACGGGCGCCCGGCGGCCCGGTGAGGGGGTTCGCAGGCTCCATGCGCTGGTGCGGGAGCGCGTCCCGCCGCTCGAGGCCGACCGGCCGCCGGCTCCGGACATCGAGGCCGTACGTGCCCTCGTCGCCTCCGGCGCTCTCGCCGCCGTCGTTGTGGAGCTCTGTGCGTCAGGCGCTGGGCGTTAGGGCCGGCCGTCCGGCATTCAGGGAGGCAGCGTCGACCGGTCGCCGCCTGCGGACCCGCCGCGGCCTACGATGTGACGAGAATCGCCTGCTTAGAACGGAAGGGAGCCTCGTGATGACCGCCGCCCGCCACGTCTCCTCCGCTCCGGCCGACCGGAGGAG
>JBGPNP010000163.1:0-6346 GCA_041487575.1 Gaiellaceae bacterium
ATCGAGCTTCTCACGCGCGCGATGGCGATCGACTACGCGCGCGAGAAGATCCGGGCCAACTGCATTCTCCCGGGCTCGACCGACACGCCGCTCATGTGGCTCGGCGTGCCACAAGGGAAGATCCCGGAGGTGCGCGCAGTCGTCGAGAGCGAGGTGCCGATTGGCCGGATCGCGGATCCGGTCGAGATCGCGCGCGTGGTCTGGTTCCTCGCCTCCGACGAGGCGTCCTTCGTCACGGGGGCGAGCCTCGCCGTCGACGGCGGCACGAGCGCTCGCCTCGCATCCACGTACTGAGGAGATTCACATGCCCCATGCCGAGGTCCGGCACATGCGCACCGAGGAGGTGATCGAGGCCGTCGAGGGCGGCCGCATCCCGGTCGTCCCCGTGGCGACGCTCGAGACGCACGATCCCCACCTGCCGGTCGACGTCGACACGCGCTGCGCGGAGGAGGTCGTCCTGCGCGCCGCGCGCGAGCGGCCCGACGTCATTCTCGCCTTTCCGCCCGTCCACTACGGCTACACCGAGCACACGATGGATTTTCCGGGCGGCTACTCGATCCGGCCGCAAATCCTGCTCGAGCTCTACTACGACATCGGCGAGTCGATCGCGCAGAACGGCTTCCGCAAGCTCATGTTCCTGAACGGCCACGGCTCGAACGTGAACGTCATGAACCTCGCGGCGCGCCTGATCACGCTGCGCACGCCCGCCCTCGCGGCGGCGACCTCCTGGTGGGAGCTCTGCCGCCGCTCGCGCGCCGAGCTGCGCGAGTCGGCCTTCCCCGGCGGGATGGCGCACGCCTGCGAGTTCGAGACCTCCGCCTACATGCACCTCGAGCCCGACCGCGTCCGGCACGACCTGATCGAGGACTGCACCTCGACGATGAACGACGAGTGGACGTACTCGGACACGGACGGCTACGGGCCGATCCACCTCGTCCCCTGGTGGAGCCAGACCTCCGGCAACGGCACCGAGGGCCGGCCGTCGCTCGCGACGCCGGAGAAAGGGAAGGCGTTCCTCGACGAGGCGGTCGCCAACCTGATCGCCTTCGGCGAGCGCTTCCAGGCGATGGAGGTCCCACCCGTCCGCGACCGCAGGCCCGAGGCCCTGCGCTGGATCCCGGGCCGGCGATGAGGATCACCCGTGTCGAGGCGATCGTCCTCGCCAACCCCGAGGTCGACCCGCTCGCCTGCGACTCGGCCCAGGACGCCGTCGTCGTCTGTGTCCACACCGACGAGGGCCTCGCCGGGATCGGGGAGGTCGACGCCACGCCGCTCGTCGTCAAGGCGTTCCTCGAGGCGCCCTCTGCTCACTCCTTCAGCCTCGGCTTCCGCGACCTCCTCGTCGGCGAGGACCCGCTCGACGTGCGCCGCCTCTGGTCGAAGCTCTACGAGGGGACGATCATGGCCGGCCGGCGCGGCATGGGCATCCACGTGCTCGGAGCGGTGGACTGCGCGCTCTGGGACCTGCGCGGGAAGGCCGAGGGGAAGCCGGTCTGGCGGCTCCTCGGCGAGGCTGCCCGGCCGCACGTGACGCCGTACGCGAGCATCCTCCCCTCGGGGCCGCCGGGCCCGGCCGCCTTCGAGGACACCGTGCGCCGCATGACGCAGGTGCGCGAGGAGGGCTTCACTGCGGCGAAGATCGAGGCCGTACGCGAGGTGACGCGCGGGGACGACGACGTCGTCGAGATGACGCGGCTCGCCCGCGAGGCGCTCGGGCGGGACGTCACGCTCATGGTGGACGTCGGCTACCGCTGGCGGGACGCCGGGTCGGCGCTCGCGACGATCCGGGAGATCGAGCCCTACGACGTCTTCTTCGTCGAGACCCCGATCCACGTCGACCTCGTGGACGAGTACGCGGAGCTCGCGGCTGCGACGCCGGTGCGGATCGCGACCGGCGAGCTCCATGCCACGCGGTTCGAGTTCATCGAGCTCATGGACCGCGGCCGCGTCGACGTCGTCCAGCCTGACGTCCCCCGGTGCGGCGGGCTCACCGAGGCGCTCCGGATCGCCGAGCTCGCCGCCGCGCGCGGCCGCCTCGTCGTCCCGCACGCCTGGAACACGGGCATCACGACGGCCACGGCGATCCACCTCTCCGCCGTCTCGCCGAACTGCCCCTACGTCGAGTACCTGCCGCCGAGCATGTTCGAGGCGGGCCTGCGCAAGGACCTGCTCGCGAGCGAGCCTGCGCTCGTCGGCGGGGTCATCCCGCTCCCTGAGGCGCCGGGGCTCGGCGTCGAGCTCGATCCCGAGGCGGTCGAGCGCTACCGCGTGGCCGCATGACGGGCTACTGGGACTGGGTCCGCTTCCCGGACGCCGAGTACGCGGCGCGCATCGCGCGCGTGCGCGTTGCGATGACGGGGGAGGGCCTGGATGCCGTCGTCCTCTCCGACGACCGGCTGACGTGGTGGCTGACCGGCTTCGGAGACATCGGGCCGATGGGGAGCGCGTCCCGCCCGCGCGTCCTCGTCGTGCCCGCCGCCGGAGAGCCGGCGTTCTTCGTCCACCGGTCGACGGAGCTCTGCGTCCGCGAGATGAGCGCCGTCGCCGACGTCCGCACGTACCGGCCGCTCGGGGGTGCGCCCCTCGACGACCTCGTCGCGTTCCTGCGGGAGCGCGACTGCGGCCGCGTCGGGGCCGAAATCGGAGGACAGCTCCGCCCCGGAATGGCCGCCGGCGACGTCGGCGGCCTGAATGCCGCGGGGTTCGAGCTCGCCGACGCCTCGCCCGCCGTCTGGGCGGTGCGCATGGTGAAGTCGAAGGCGGAGATCGAGCGCATCCGCCAGGCGTGCGCGATCACGGATCGCGCGTACGCGATCGCGCTCCCGCGCCTGCGGGCGGGCATGACCGAGCGCGAGGTCGCGGGTCTGCTGCGCCGCACGCTCGCCGAGGAGGGCGCGGACTCGGGCTGGGCGTGGGTCGTCTCCGGCCGCGGCGAGTACGACCGGATCGACGGCGTCGTCCGCGACCGGGCGGTCGAGCCGGGCGACTTCGTCTTCGTCGACATGGGGGCCTGCGTCGGCGGCTACTGGGCGGACTTCTCGCGCCCGGCCGTGATCGGCCGGGCGACGGCGGGCCAGCTTCAGATGCAGGGGGTCGTCGCCGAGGTGACCCGGATCGGGACCGAGGCGCTCACCCCCGGCCGGACGACGGCCGAGGTCGCGGAGCTCGTGGACGAGGCGATGGCCGAGCGCGGCCTCGTCTTCACGAGCCGAGCCGAGCGCTACGGCCACGGTCTCGGCATCTCCGTGACGGAGCGCCCGGACGACTGGCCGAACGACGAGACCCCGATCGCCCCCGGCATGGTGCTGACGATGGAGCCCGGGATGTGGACCGACGAGGGCATGTTCCACTGCGAGACGAACGTCGCCGTCACCGAGGACGGGAACGAGCTGCTCTCGAACGCGCCGCTCGAGCTCACGGAGACCGCGTGACTTACCCGCGAAAAGTGCTGTGCATTGTCCGCAGAGGGATCTTGTCCCTTCGCTTCGCTCGGGACGATGTCTCGGGGGAGGTTGCCCCATGAGCCGGGTCGAGGCGTACGAGGGTGTGCTCGAGCAGGCGGGCGCGGACGCCTTCGTCCTCACCTCGGAGCCGGCGGTGCAGCACGCTTGCGGCGTCCGTCTCTATACGCACCGGCTGATCCCGCAGCGCCCGATCGTCTGCGTCGTAGCGCCGCCCGGGCCGCCGGTCGCGGTGGTCTGCGTGCTCGAGGAGGACCAGCTCGCCGCCGAGCACCCCGGGCTCGCCGTGCGGCCGTTTCGCGAGTTCGGCGACGACCCGTGGGAGAAAGTCGCCGGCGTTCTCGCGGAGCGGGGCGCCGGCCGCGTCGTCGTCGAGGACGCCATGCCCGCTGCCTGGCTTGCGGCGCTCCACGAGCGGCTCCCAGGGGCGAACCTCGTCGTCTCCTACGACCTCCCGCTCGAGCCTCGGCTCGTCAAGGACGAGGCCGAGCAGGCGCTCCTCGCCGAGGCCAGCAGAGTCGCGGAGCGGGCGCTCGCCGCGGGGGCGGAGGCTTGCGTGGCGGGGCGAAGCGAGCGCGAGGTCGCCGACCGGATCGCCGCCCGCTTCCAGGAGCTCGTGCCGGGCGCAGGCGAGGTGCGCGGCACGTGCATCGCACCGCAGAACAACCGCTCCATGCACCACACGTCGGGCGACGACCTCCTGCCACAGTCTGGCCCCGTGCGTCTTGGCGTCGTCGCGCGCGTGGATGGGTACTGGATGCTGATCACGCGCATGCTCGTCCTGGGCGAGGACCCCGATTTCGAGGAGGCGTACGCCCGCTACCTCCGCGTCTACGAGGAGACGATGGCCGAGCTCGTCGCCGGAGCCGACCCGGCCGACGTCTACGAGCGCTGCCGGGAGCGCGCGGCGGCGGCCGGCTTCGAGCTGACGACGCTGAAGATCGGCCACGGCACCGGCCTCGACTTTCGCGAGCGCCCGTGGATCGCGCCGTTCGACGACCTCGCGCTCGCGCCGGGGATGGTGCTCGCATACGACTACGGCCTGGAGAGCGAGGCGGAGTACGTTCTTCACGTCGAGGACCGTGTGCTGGTGACTGAGGAGGGTCCGAAGCGCCTCTCCGACGGTTGGCGTCTCGCCGACCTGCGCGGCGGGTTTCGCTCTTTCTAGCCGAGACCGAGCTGGGTCGTCGTGACGGCGTAGAGGCCGTAGCCCATGAGCGCCGACGCGACCGCAGCGGCGAGGAGGTCGAAGGGGAGCAGCCGCCCGCGCCGGCGCCGGCGGAATAGCGGATAGACGGCGAAGACGAGGACCTGCGAGACGTAGAGCGCGACGAGCGACGGTTTCAGGAGCTCCTCGTAGAAGCGCTCCGGGTCGACGAGGCTCACCGCGTCCACGAGCACGAACGGCACGGCGATCCAGAGGAGCGACGTTCTCACCCGCGTCCCGGTCATGGCATGGAGGAGCCGGCTCAGGGCGATGTACTCGGCGACGATGAGCCCGGCGACGCTGGCCGCCGTCCCCAGGCCGACGAGGATCGCGAGCGGGCGGGCGCCGTAGGCGCTCGCGATCGCGTAGCCCGGGATCTCGCTCGTGAGAATGCCCGGGGGCGCTTCCGCGAGGGGGAAGGCCGCGAAGAAGAGGTAGGCCCCGACGATCGCGAAGGCGGCGACGAGCCCGCGGCGAACCGTCCTCCCGCCTCCGCGCACCTCGCCGCCGAGGAAGAGGGGGAGGCTCCCGCAGATGAGCAGGAGCGAGACGTTCGTCGTCCCGTTTCCGATCGCGGAGGCGCCTCCGTGCGGGGCGAAAGACGAGGCGGGCGCCCCGAAGTTCGCGAGCTCGAGCCCGCCCAGGGCGAGCATGAGGCCGAGCTGCGCAGCCCCGCCGACGAAGAGCAGGAGGAGGAGGCCGCGCAGGGGGGCGAGGACCGCGGCGACGACGCCGAGCGGGAGCAAGAGCTCGAGCACCCAGCGGTAAGGCCCGATGCCGGGGAAGACGACGGGGAGGACGTCGTAGACGACGTAGGTGACGGTGTAGGGGATGTAGAGGAAGTAGCTGACCGTCCAGATCGTCCCCTGAACGCGGGCCGCCCGGCGGCCTGCGGCGGCCTCCACGAACGCGTAGAGGCCGCCCGCCGAGGCGATCTCCCGCGAGTACCCGAGCCAGACGGCGACCGGGAAGGCGAAGACGGCGAGCGCGAGCAGCGTCGTCAGCCCCATCGAAGGCAGCGCCGGGCCGGCCGCTCCCGCCGCGTAGAGCGACGCGAGCGCGAGCGGGCCGCCGATGGAGCTGACGGCGAAGCCGAGAAAGAGCGGGCCGGAGACCGTCTCCCGCTCGAGCGGCGGGCGGGCCGCCCCGACGGCGCTCGTGTCGAGAGAGGACAGCTCCGCCTAGCCCCAGCCGCTCTTCTTCGTCGTGGCCGGGGCGGTCGTTCCGCCTGTGCCGACCTTGATCGTCGCCTTCATGCCTCGGCCGGCGTGGCCCGGCACCGGGCACCAGATCGAGTACGTCCCGTTGCGGAGCGTGACGGTGAGGGGGCGCGCGCCGCCCGGGTTGACGTTGCCGGAGAGCTGCTTCTGTCTGATCCCTGGCCCGCTGATCGCGAGCGAGTGGGCGATCTTCCCCTTGTCGAGGGCGATGAAGGTGTAGACGCCCGGGGAGAACGTCTTGCGCGAGAACGTGAGGTGGTACTCCGTCTCGGTCACGGTTACCCGGGTCACGGCCGCGGTCGCGCGGGCGATCATCCCCGCCGTGGCCGCACCCGCGAGGGCGAGCGCGAGCGCCGCGACGGGCAGGCCGAAGCGTACGACCCGGCGGTTGCTTCTCTTCATGTCTTTTCTCCTTCCGGTTTCCGGCCTGCCGCTGTCCACTCTGGAATACGAGCGAG
>JBGPNP010000164.1:0-6316 GCA_041487575.1 Gaiellaceae bacterium
CAGGGCGCGGAGGACCACCTGGGCGACATGGACTTCAAGGTCGCCGGCACCGCCGAGGGCATCACCGCCCTCCAGATGGACATCAAGATCACCGGCGTCACGCAGGAGATCATGCGGAACGCGCTCGCCCAGGCCCTGCGCGCCCGCGAGTTCATCCTCGACCGCATGCTCGAGGCCCTGCCCGAGACCCGCATGGAGCTCGCCGCCCACGCGCCGCGCATCTCGACGGTCAAGATCGACCCCGAGCAGATTGGGCTCGTGATCGGCAAGGGCGGCGAGACGATCCGCGGCCTCGAGTCCGAGTTCGACGTCCAGATCGACATCGAGGAGGACGGCACCGTCCTCATCTACGCGACCGACGGGATCAAGGCAGAAGCCGCCGTCTCGGCTGTGCGCGCCCTCACGAAGGAGCCCGAGGTCGGCGACACGTACACCGGCAGGGTCGTGAAGACGACCGAGTTCGGCGCCTTCGTCGAGCTCAAGAAGGGCACGGACGGGCTCCTCCACGTCTCGAACGTCGGCCCCGGCCGGGTCGCGCACATCGAGGACGTGATCGAGCGCGGCGACGTCCTCGACGTCCTCGTCCAGGAAGTCGACAAGGCGCGCGGCCGCATCGGGCTCAAGCTGGTCGCGAAGCACGAGAACGGCGGGCTCGTCCAGCCCGAGGAGCTGATCGAGCGCGCGAAGTCCGCGCCTCCGCGCGAGCGCGTCGAGCGCGAGCCGCGCGGCGGCGACCGTGGGCGTGATCGCGGTCGCGGGCGCGACCGCGGGCCGCGGCGGGACTGACGTTCGACCTGCCACAATCCGGCGGGTGACCGTCTACGACGCCATCGTTGTCGGAGCCGGGCCCGCCGGGTCGACGGCGGCCTACCGGCTCGCGTCTGCGGGTGCCTCGGTGCTCCTGCTCGACCGCGCACGCTTCCCGCGCGACAAGCCCTGCGGCGGCGGCGTCACCGGCCGCGCCGCGAGGCTCCTGCCCTTCTCGATCGAGCCGGTCGTCGAGGACGTCGTCTCGGTCGCCGAGCTGCGGCTCCGCTACGGGAGGACGTTCGAGCGGGGCGGGGGAGAGCCGCTCGTCTACATGACGCAGCGCCGCCGGCTCGACCACTTCCTCGCAACCAAGGCGGCCGAGGCGGGCGCCGAGCTCCGCGAGGGCGTCAAGGTGACCGGGATCGAGGCCGGGCCGGAGGAGACCCTCGTCTCCGCCGAGGGCGAGCGCTTCCGCGGCCGAGCGGTCATCGGCGCCGACGGCGTCAACGGCTTGAGCGCGAAGGCGCTCAGCCTCGGCGGAAACCGGACGCTCGGAGTCGCCGTCGAGGGGAACGTCCCGTACGGGAAGGTCGACCGCGAGCGCTACCGCGGCCGGCTGGTCCTCGAGCTCGGCCTCGTCCCGGGCGGCTACGGCTGGGTCTTCCCGAAGGGTGACCACGTGAACTTCGGAGTCGGCGGCTGGGGCGGGGAGGCCCCGAACCTCCGTGCCGAGCTCGCCCGTCTCTGCGCCGCGCACGGCGTCTTGCCGGACGACCTGGAGGACTTCCGTGGTTACCGCCTGCCGCTCCGCGCGCCGCAGTCGGTGCTTGCGCGTCGGCGCGCGGCGATCGTCGGCGATGCGTCCGGCCTCATCGATCCGGTCTCGGGCGACGGGATGTTCGAGGGATTCCTGAGCTCGGCGTACGCCTCTGAGGCCGTCCTCGACCTGCTTGCGGGCCGTGCCGAGAGCCTCGATCCCTACTCGGAGCGCCTCGTGAGCCGGCTCGCGACCCACCTCTGGGCCTCGTGGGGCGTGAAGGCCGCGCTCGACCGCTTCCCGCGCACGGCGTTCGCGATCGCGCGGACGCGCATCGTCTGGCGTGCGGTGGAGCACCTGATCCAGGGCGAGGTCGAGGACGTGAGCGCGGTGCGGGGCCTCGCGCGCCCTCCGCTCAAGGTGCTGGCGCTGCTCGCGCGGTGGGCGGGCGACCCGGGCGCTGCCTACCGGAGTGCGTAGCCGGGGCGGAAGCCGGCCTTCGTCCGGCCCGGCCGGGCCGGGGGTGGTCGTGCGGCCGTCCCGGCCAGGCGCGTTCGAGCCAGGCCCGACGATACGATGCGACGGTGCAGAACTACCTGCTGACGACGCTCGACGACGGGGAGCGCGTCATCACCGAGCCGCTCCCGAGCGTCCGCTCGGTTGCGATCGGCTTCTGGATCGGCGCCGGATCGCGGGACGAGGACGAGTCGCGGGCCGGCGTTAGCCACTTCCTCGAGCATCTGCTCTTCAAAGGCTCCCGCTCGTACTCCGCCCTCGAGATCGCGGAGATCTTCGACGGGCTCGGCGGCGAGCTGAACGCGGCGACCGCCCGCGACTACACGGTCGTCTACTCGCGCGTCCTCGACGAGCACCTCGAGACGGCGCTCGACGTCATGACCGACATGGTCTTCGCGCCGGCGCTCGCGGACATCGACAGCGAGCGCGAGGTCGTCCTCGAGGAGATCGCGATGGTCGAGGACTCGCCGCAGGAGCAGATCCACGACTTCATCACGACGGCGGTCTTCGGAGACCACCCGCTCGGCCGTCCCGTCGTGGGTCGCGCCGACGTCATCTCGGCGATCTCCCGCCGAACGGTCGGCGCGTACCACCGGGCCCGCTACACGGCCGACAACGTCGTTGTCGCCGCCGCCGGGAGCATCGACCACAAGCGGCTCGTCGAGCTCGTCGCCCGCATGTCGCACAAACGAGGCGTCCCGCCCGCCCGCAGGCCCGCGGCGCGCCCGCCCTTCGTTTCTCCCCCGCCGCCCTCGCTCGCCTTCCAGCGCAAGGACACTGAGCAGTACCACGTCTGCGTGGGCGCTCCCGGGATCGCGCGCTCGGACCGCCTCCGTTTTACCGCCTCGATCCTGGACAGCGTCCTCGGCGGCTCTGCCTCCTCGCGGCTCTTCCAGGAGATCCGCGAGAAGCGCGGCCTCGCCTACGCCGTCTACACCTTCGCGTCGCAGTACTCGGACACTGGCCAGATCGGCGTCTACGTCGGCACGCGGGAAGAGAACCTCGCCGCGTGTCTCGAGATCGTCGCCGAGCAGATAGACGCCGTCGCCCGCGGCGGCCTGCGCGCCGACGAGCTCAACCGCGCGAAGGAGAACCTCAAGGGCCGCATCATGCTCTCCATGGAGTCGACGTCCAACCGGATGAGCCGGCTCGGCAAGTCGGTGATCACGGACTCCGAGCTCCTGGGGCTCGACCGCATCCTCGCTGAGATCGAGGCCGTCGACCACGACGGCGTCTGCCAGCTCGCCGGCGTCCTCCTCGCGCCCGAGAGGCTTTCCCTGGCCGCGATCGGGCCGAGCGAGGAGCGCTTCCTCGACGCCGCCGCGCGCATCACGCCGCAGCTCGTGTCTCGCGCCGCCGCATGATCGCCCGCTGGAGGGGTTGACTCGGATGCGGGTGCTCCTGTTCGGCGCCGGCGGCAAGGTGGGCTCCGTGCTCGGCCCCAAGCTCGTCGAGGCCGGCCACGTCGTGACCCCCGTCGAGATCGGCGAGGAGCCGCCTCTCGCCGGTCACGACGCGGCCGTCGACTTCACGCAGCCTGACGCCGTGCGCGGCAACGTCGAGCGCTGCCTCGACGCCGGAGTGCCGTGCATCGTCGGGACGACCGGGCTCGCGCGGGACGCTCTGGACGCCCTCGGCTCGCTCGCCCGCGCCCAGGGGCTCCCGCTCTTCGTTGCCCCCAACTTCGCGATCGGGGCCGTCCTCATGATGCGATTCGCCGAGGAGGCGGCACGCCACCTGCCCCGGGCGGAGATCCTCGAGCTCCACCACGAGACGAAGCTCGATGCGCCCTCAGGAACGGCGCGGGCGACTGCCGAGCGCATGGGGGGCGACGTGCCGATCCACTCGGTGCGCCTGCCGGGGCTCCTCGCACACCAGGAGGTGATCCTCGGTGCTCCCGGCCAGTATCTGACGATCCGTCACGACACGACAGGACGCGAGGCGTTCGTCCCGGGCGTCCTGCTCGCCCTCGAGCGGCTGCCGAGCCTCCCGCCCGGCCTGACCGTGGGCCTGGACGCTCTTCTGGAGTAGACTCAGCCCATGCTCGGCGAGGTGCTCACGGCGATTGTGACGCCGTTCGGGCCGGACGGGTCGGTCAATCTCGACGCCTTCCGGCGCCTCTGTGCGCACCTCGTCGACCACGGGTCGGACGGCCTCGTCGTCGCCGGTACGACCGGCGAGAGCCCGACGCTCACCGACGAGGAGCGGCTCGAGCTCTTCGACGCGGCGGTCGAGGCCGTGGGCGACCGCGCCACGATCGTCGCGGGCACGGGGACGTACTCGACCGCGCACTCCGTCCACCTGACGAAGGAAGCACACGCGCTCGGGGTGGACGCCTTCCTCGTCGTCACGCCGTACTACAACAAGCCGCCCGCGCGCGGCATCGTCGCCCACTTCGCGGCGATTGCCGAGGTCACGGACCGGCCGATCGTCGTCTACAACATCCCGCAGCGGGTCGTGATCAACATCGAGCCGGAGACGCTGATCGAGCTCGCGAAGATCCCGAACGTCCAGGCCGTCAAGCAGGCCACAACCGACCTCGAGCAGGCCCGGCGCATCCTCGCCGAGACCGACCTGGCCCTCTACGCGGGGAACGACGACCTCCTCCTGCCTTTCCTCGAACTCGGCGGCACGGGCGGCGTCTTCGTCTTCACGCACCTCGTCGGCGAGCGCGTGAAGGAGGCAATCACGCGATTCAGGGACGGCGACCGCGACGGCGCGGGCGAGATCGTCGCGGAGCTCCAGCCGGTCGTGGATGCGCTCGCCGTGACGACGAACCCGATCCCGGTCAAGGCCGCCCTGAACATGGCCGGCCACGACGTCGGCGGCCTCCGCCTCCCGCTCGTCGAGGCGACCGCGGAAGAGAAGGCGCGCATTCGCGCCGGCCTCGGGCGCGCAGGCGTCCTCGCGGGCGCGCCCGCGTAGCGTCCGAACATACGTTCTATACTGCAGCAGTGCCTCGGCCGCAGTACCTCGAGGAGCTGTGCAAGTCCGCGCTCAACCGCGTCCCGGACGCGGCCCGTGTGCCGTTCCGCTGGACCGTGAACCCGTACCGCGGGTGCGCCCACTCCTGCCACTACTGCTTCGCACGCGCCTACCACGCCTACCTCGACCTCGGCATCGGAGAGGACTTCTCCTCGAAGATCGTCGTCAAGACGAACGTCGTCGACGTCTTGCGGCGGGAGCTCGCCGCGCCGCGCTGGACCGGGGACACGATCGCGATGGGGACCGCGACAGACCCCTACCAGCACTGCGAGGGCCGCTACCGGCTCACGCGCGGGATCCTCGGCGCGCTCGCGGACTTCCGGAACCCGCTCTCGATCCTGACGAAGTCGACGCTGATCCTGCGCGACTTCGACGAGCTGCGGCGCCTGAACGAGGCGGCTGGCGTGACGGTCTCGATGAGCGTCGGCACGCTCGACGAAGCCGTGAGGCGGGTCGTCGAGCCGGGAACGCCGCCGGCTCGCAAGCGCCTCGAAGTGCTCGCGCGCTTCGCCGACGCGGGCATCCGGACCGGCGTCCTCGTGGCGCCGATCCTCCCGGGACTGACCGACGACGAGGAGCACCTGGACGAGGTCGTCGTCGCCTGCAGCGAGGCCGGCGCCTCGTGGGTCACGGGGATCGTCCTCCACGTGCGGCCGAGCATCCGCGAGCACTTCATGCCCTGGCTCAAGCAGGCGTACCCGTGGCTCTACCCTCGCTACGTGGAGCTCTACGGCAGCCGGGCCTACGCGCCGGCCGCCTATGGGAGGGAGGTACAGGAACGGTTCGCGCGCATGCGCCTGCGCCACGGCCTCGCGGGCGGCGCGAGTCGCCCCGAGCCGGCCCGCGGCGAGCGGGGGCAGCTCGCGCTCGCGGTCTGATCACGCGACGAGCTCGCCGCGGGGTGGAGCCGGCCGCCGCGCTCGTCCGCCTCCTCGCCGAGATGTGCGGGCGTGCGTTGTGCGTGCGCGGGCCTGCTCGAGGCGGGCGACGAGCTCTTCGAGCGGCCGCGCGCGGCGCTGATCGTGGGGACGCGAGCGATCGCCGCGGACGATAGGAGCCCGGCAACGCCGAGGGCTGGTGCTATCGTCGGAGCCGGTGAACCCCCGTCTCGAGGAGCTCCTGCGCGAGGCCTTTCCGGACGCCCGGACGGTCGCCGTCGTGGACCGAACCGGAGGCGGCGACCACTTCCACGTGACCGTCGTCAGCCCGCGCTTCGCGGGTCTAACGCTCCTCGAGCAGCACCGGCTCGTCTACGAAGCACTCGAGGAGCCGATGTCCGACGGCACGATCCACGAGCTTCGCATCACG
>JBGPNP010000165.1:0-6248 GCA_041487575.1 Gaiellaceae bacterium
GAAGCGCGCGCTCGCGGACGCGCTCGCGCCCTCGCACCTCGAGCGCACGCGGGCGCTCGTCGCCGGCCGTGACTCGGCCACGAACGCCTTCTACCGCGGCGAATGAAGATCGCTGCGCTCGAGACCCGGAAGTATCGATTTCCGCTCGAGCCGCCCTTCAGCCCGGCCTGGGACCCCTTGCCCCGGGCGCACCAGGATGCGACCCTCGTCATCGTCCGGTCAGACGACGGCCTCGCCGGCTACTCGAGCGGCGACCACCTGCCGGACCGCGCGGTGCTGGAGCGCTTGCTCGTCGGCCTCGACCCGTTCGCGACCGAAGCGGTCAGGGAGATCTGCGAGACAGTCGACTTCCACGGGGGCCGGCCCTGGACGGCGGAGATCGCGGTCTGGGATCTCGTCGGCCGGGCCCTCGCCACGCCCTGCTGGAAGCTCCTCGGCGGACGCTCGGAGCGGCTGCTCGCCTACGCCTCGAGCGGAGAGCGCGTCTCGCCCGAGGAGCGGGCGCGGCGCTGTCTTGCGCTGCGCGACCGAGGCGTCCAGGCGGTCAAGCTCCGCTTCCACCACGAGGACTGGCGTGACGACGTCGCCGTCGTCGAGCGCGTGCGGGATGCGGTCGGCTCGAGCATGGAGATCATGGTCGACGCGAACCACGGTTGGCGCATGCCGGGCGATCGAGGACCGCGCTGGGACGTCGCGACCGCCGCGCAGTGTGCGCGCGCGCTCGAGCTGCTCGGCGTCTGGTGGCTCGAGGAGCCGCTCCCGACGGCAGACGTGGACGGCTACGCGGCGCTCCGACGTCTCACCGACCTCCGTCTCGCCGCGGGGGAGATGGTGCGCGGCGCGCACGAGGCCCGCGACCTCGTCGTGCGAGGCGGGGTAGATGTGATCCAGACCGACGTTGTCCTCTCGGGCGGCTTCTCGGGGTGCCGCCGCATCGCCGCGCTCGCCGACCTCTTCGGGCGCAGCTGGTCGCCGCACACGTGGTCGAACGGCTACGGTCTCGTTGCGAACCTCCACCTCGCGCTCGCCGTCTCCACGTGCCCTTACGTCGAGGTGCCGTTCGACCCGCCCGCCTGGTCGGCCGAGCGGCGCGACTGGCTGCTGCCCGAGCCGCTCGAGATCGCCCCCGACGGGACGATCGCGCCGCCGCCGGGGCCCGGGCTCGGGGTCACGCCCGACCTCGACGCGCTCGACCGGTACCGTTTCGAGGAGTGACTCGCCTGCCACGATCGTTCTATGCCGCCTCGGCGTGCATGGGATTCGCATACGCGAACTTCGCCGTCGCGATGCCCCTGTACGCGGTCGCGCTCGGACGGTCGGCCTCGTTCGCCGGCACCGTCCTCGCCCTCGAGACGGCGGCCCTGGCGGCCGGCGCGCTCGCGGCGAGCTCGCTGCTTCAGCGGTCGGGAAGCGCTCGGCTGCTCTCCCTGGGCCTCGTGCTCATCGGGCTCGGGCATCTCCTCTTCCTCGTGCCTGCAGGTGTGCCGCCGCTCCTCCCCGGAGCGGCGGCACACGGCGTCGGCCTCGGCCTCTTCTGGGTGGCTAGCCAGGCCATGCTCGGCCGTCGCTCGGGCGTGACGGGCTCAGAGCGGAGCTTCGTCCACCACTACGCTGCCTATACGCTCGGCGGCCTCGCGGGCGCAGCCGTCACGGGCGGCGTCGCCTCGCTCGCGCGCCTTGCGCTCGAGGGCGCCGGTGCCGTGCGGCCGGCGTTCGGGCTCGGCCTGGCCGCCGCGCTCGTCGGAGTCGCGGCCTGGCGGCCGGCCGGCGTGACCGAGACCCAGCGGCGCGAGCGGGTGCGGCTCTCGGTCGGGCTTCCTTTCCGCGGGCTCGCCCTCCAGCTTCCCGACCTTCTGCTCGTGGCGGGCGTCGGCCTCGTTCTCCCCCTCGCGCCCTACATGCTCGCGACGCGCTTCGGGCTCTCACCGGCGTCGGTTGGCCTCGTCGTCGCGGGCGTCGCCGCCTCGAAGGTCGCCGGGAGCTATGCAGCGGGCGGGCTCGTCCGCTCCTTCGGGTCGAGGAAGGCGATCCCGGTCATGCTCGCTGCCGCCTCGCTCCTCGCCTTCCTCCTCGCCCTCGCGGACACCGCCGGCCTCTTCGTCGCGGGCCTCCTCGGGACGGCACTCGCCGCGACCGGCGCGTGGCCTGTGATCGTCGACGCCTCGCTCGCCCGCGTCCCGCCCGCCGAGCGGGGGGTCGTCGCCGTGACCTGGAACGCGCGCGAGTACGGCCTCATCGCGGCCGTGACCGCCCTCGCAGGGTGGCTTCTCGCCGCTCACGGGAGCCCCGGCCTCCTCGTCGCGCTGGCGGCCTCGCTCCTCGCGGCGTCGGCAGCGGTCTCGGGCGCGGTCTACCGTCGCCCCGTCCATACCCCTCAGCCGGCCCCGGCGCGGGCATGACGGACGAGGCTCCCCGGCGGCAGGTGGCGTTCATCGCTCACTGCCTCTTGAACCAGAACGCGAAGGTGGACGAGGGCGCCAAGACGCCGGCCATGTGGGCGCCGGTGATCGCCCTCCTGCGCGAGCGCGGCTGCGTGATCCGGCAGATGCCCTGCCCGGAGCTCGCCTTCGGCGGGGCCCGGCGGTTCTGGGGCGTCCGCGAGCAGTTCGACACACCGCTCTACCGCCGCCACTGCCGCCGGATCGCGACGCTCGTCGCCTCAGTCATGGAGGGCCACGTCCGCGCCGGCGACGACGTCGTCCTCATCGGCGTCGACTCGAGCCCGACGATGGGCGTCGACTTCACGCCGTCGGCGCCGCACTGGGGCGGGCGCCCCTCGATCGGCGAGGACGACTCGACGCTCGTCCCCGGCGACGGCATCTTCGTCGAGGAGCTCGGGGCCGAGCTCGCCGCACGCGGGCTCCCGTTTCCCCGGGCAACCGGCATCCGCCACTGGCATCCCGACTACGATCCGCAGGAGGAGCGGCGCCGCCTCGTCGCGCTCCTCGACGGAAAGGAGTGACCCGATGATCGAGACCCAAGCCGCACCTCCCGGCTACGGGCGGCTCGCGAGCGACGTCCCCTGGGATTCCGCGTATGTCGAGCTGGTCTCCCCGGAGCACGTCACGCTGCTCGCGGAGTGGGGGGAGGACGCCGCCGGCCCGAGTGCGATGTCGCCGGTCGCGATCACCTCGCCCTTCAAGTTCCTGAGCGACGAGGCGATCGGGATCCTCCAGACGATCTGCGCCGAGCTCGAGCAGGACGCCGGCGGCGACGAGCGGATCGCGAAGCGCGTCCGCGGCTCGATCTACCGCTCGGAGTTCCTGCGCGGCATGTACCACGACCCGGCGATTCTCGGGTTCCTGCGCGGCCTCGCGCAGGCGCCGCTCGAGCCGCACCCGGTTTCCCACCACGCGATCCACATCAATTACGCGCCCGACGACCTCTCGCGGAACGTCGACCAGTGGCACCGCGACGTCATCTCCTTCGACTACGTGCTCATGGTCACCGATCCCCGCCCGCTGAAGGGCGGGCGCTTCCAGTACTTCCTCGGCCCGGTCGAGGAGGGAAAGGCCCTGCTCGAGAGCGGTGCCGGCCTCCCGCCCGAGCGGGTGGTGAGCGCGGAGTTCCCCGGACCGGGGTGGGCGGTTCTGCAGCAGGGGCACCGCGTCCTCCACCGGGCCGCACGGCTCGAGGAGCGCCACGAGCGGATCACGATCGTCGGCTCCTACTGGACGCCTCTTCCGAGCGTCGACGACCCGACTGACCTGCCGACGCTGCTGAGAGTCGATCCGCGCGAGATCGCGCTCACGGAGTGGAGCCGCTACCAGGCGCTTGTCGCCGCGCGGAAGCTCGAGGACTTCGCCGAGACGAAGACCGACTTCCGCAGGCCGCTCGAGGAGCTCCAGGCTCGACTGAGGGAGATCGCCGCGGCCGTGGAGGACGCCGCCGAGGCGTTCGATCGCGCCGAGGAAGGCCGGCTGATCTCGTTCGGCGCAGGGAGCTGAGCTGCGCGGCGATCCCCGCGGCTGGCAGGTCGCGGTCGTCGCGGACTCGCTCCTCGAGCCGCTGCTCCCGCTCCTCGAGGAGGAGCGCTGGGGCGTGATCCAGCTCCCGCCGGACGGCCTCGACGAAGAGACGACCGACGCGTGGCTCGAGCACGTCGCCGAGGCCGTGGCCGAGTTCCGCCGGAACGGCTATGCGGTCGTGCTGATCGACGACGGCTCGTGGGGCGAACGGGTCGAGCGTGCGCTCGCGGCCCTCGGCGTCCCGCCGCTCCCGACGGCTGACGGCTCGCGAGAGAGCCTGCGTCAACATGCCGTGCAGAGGCCGTCGGCGAGCACGTCCACCCTCGACGAGTAGCGTCCTCGCCGCCCGTCGCACAGGCCCGCCCGACCCTCCACACGTTCGTCCCTGATTCGCGCGCCTTTCTCGACGCCGGGTGGGTCAATACGCCATCCAGCCGCCGTCGACGAGCAGGTTCGTCCCGGAGACGTAGAGCGACTCGTCCGAGGCGAGGAAGAGCGCGGCGCCGGCGACGTCCCCCGGCCGGCCGAGCCTGTGGAAGGGCGTGCGCGAGCGGGCATAGGCGAGCGTCTCCTCGTTCTGCTGCTCCGGCGAGCCGGTCATGATCTTGCCCGGCGCGACGGCGTTTACGAGGATGCCCCTCGGCCCGTAGTCGACCGCGAGCTGGTGGACGAGGTTGACCGTGCCACCCTTGGACGCGGCGTACGCGACGTGCCCCGGCGGACCGATCATCCCGTGCTGAGAAGAGATCACGATCACACGGCCGCGCACCTCGCCGATCGGCTCCTGTCCGATCATCTGCGCGATCGCGCGCTTGCAGCCGAGGAAGACGCCGCGGAGGTTGACGGCCATGATCGCGTCCCAGTCCTCCTCGGTCGTCTCGAGGAGCGGCTTCGAGTAGCGGCCGGCGATGCCCGCGTTGCAGACCATGACGTCGAGGCGGCCGAAGCGCTCGACGGCCGTCGAGACGAGCCGGTCGACGTCCTCCCAGCGCGACGCGTCCGCCTCGAGGAAGAGGCCGCGCTCGCCGAGCAGCTCCTCCGTCGGCTCGCCGCCCTCGCGCGGATCCCGGCGGACGTCGCCGACGACGACCCGTGCGCCCTCGTCCGCGAAGCGGAGCGCGATCGCGCGGCCGAGGCCGGACGCGCCGCCCGTGACGGCGGCGATCCTCCCGGCGAGGCGGTCTCCCATCAGCCCGCCGCGCCGGCGAGCTCGAGCGCCGCGCCGAGGAGGACGTTCGCGCCGTTCACGCAGTCCTCGAAGCGGGTCAGCTCGCTCGGGTCGTGGCTGACGCCGCCGACGGAGGGGACGAAGAGCATCCCTGCCGGGCACACGGCCGCGAGCGACTGCGCGTCGTGGCCGGCGCCCGACGGCATCGCGACCTGGGAGAGGCCGAGGGCGCCGACCGCCCGGGCGATCGCCGCCTGAACGCCGGGGTCGAGGAGGATGGGCTTCCAGCGGGCGACGGGCGACGCCGCGAGCCCGAGCTCGTGCTGCTCCGCGTCGGCCCGCGCGCGAGCGAGGAGCCGCGCCTCCATCAACTCGAGCTCCCCGGCGTCGAGCGAGCGGAACTCGAGCGAGAGGCGCGCCCGCCCCGGGACGACGTTGAACGCGCCGGGCTGGAGCTCCAGCCGCCCGACGGTCGCGACGGCCCCCGGGAAGTCGCGCATGACGAGCTCGCGCGCGCCGAGCAGGAAGCTCGCTGCGCCCACGCCCGCGTCGGCCCGCACGTCCATCGGCGTCGTCCCCGCGTGGTTGGCATGCCCCTCGAAGGTCAGCTCGAACGAGCGGTTGCCCACGATCCCGGTGACGACGCCGATGTCGACCCCGTCGCGCACGAGCCGCGGGCCCTGCTCGATGTGGAGCTCGAGGTAGCCCGCCAGAGTCGCCGGGTCGCGGCGGGCGCTGAAGACGCCCTCCTCGCTCAGCCCGGCCCGCTCGAGGCCCGCGCGGAGCGCGTCGAGGCCACCACGAGGGGAGCGGAGAGCCTCCCGCGCGAGCGTCCCGGCCAGGGCCTCGCTCCCGAGCAGGCCTACGAGCGTGCCCTCCTCGTCCGTGAAGTCGATCGCCTCGAGGTGCACCGGCAGCTCCACGCCCGCGTCCTGCACGGCGCGCAGCACCTCGAGCGCCGCCACGACGCCGAGCGCTCCGTCGAAGCGGCCTCCGTCCGGAACGGAGTCGAGGTGGGAGCCGAGAAGAAGGGTGCGGGCGCCCGCGCGCCTGGAGCGCAGGACGGCGGAGTGGTTGCCCGCGGAGTCGACCCGCGTCTCGAGCCCGGCCTC
>JBGPNP010000166.1:0-6246 GCA_041487575.1 Gaiellaceae bacterium
CTGGCGCCGTTCGACCTCGAGATCGTCGCCATCGGCTTGCCGGGCTCGGAGACCCTCGCCGTGGCCGAGCGCGTCGCGGCCGACCTGGAAGCGGCCGGCTACTCCGTCCTCCTCGACGACCGCGACCAGCGCGCCGGTGAGAAGTTCGCCGACGCCGATCTCATCGGCTGCCCGGTGCGGCTGACGGTGGGAAAGAAGACGCTCGACGACGGGCAGGTGGACGTGCTCGTCCGCCGCGGACGCGCCGAGCAGCGCGTCCCCGCCGACGAGCTCGTCGCCCGCATGGGTACGCTCCTCTGATGCCGCGCAAGCGCCGCTACTCGACCGAGCCGTTCGGCAGGACGATCCAGGCGCTCATGGCCGACACGGGCACGACGTACCGCGCGCTCGCCGAGCGCACCGGGCTCTCCGCCGGCTACCTGAACCACATCGTCCACGGCAACCGCCCGGTGCCCTCGAACGACATCATCCGGACGCTCGCCGAGGCCCTCGGCGTCGAGCCCGAGCACTTCCGCGAGTACCGTATCCGTGTCATCACGGAGAAGCTCGAGGAGATGCCGGAGCTCGTCGACCGGCTCTACAAGCGGCTCGGCTAGAAGGAAAACGCCGACCGGCGGCCAAGTGTCGCCTCGGTGCGAACGAGACGCGCGCTCGCCATCTTGGCCGTCGCCGCGGCCGTCCTCGGCCCGGCGTCGCTTGCGCATGCCCTCGCTGATCCGCAGGTAGCCGGTCTCCAGGTCGCGCTCCGCTCACACGGCGTCTACTACGGGCCGATCGACGGCGTCGTGGGCCCATCGACGACTGCAGCCGTGCGAGCCTTCCAGAAGCAGATGGGGCTCCCGGTCACCGGCGTCGCCGGGCGCCGGACGCGCGCCGCGCTCGGCCGGCTCGGCAAGCCGCTTCTCGGCAAGCGGGTGCTCGCGCAGGGAATGGTCGGCTGGGACGTCGCCGCGCTCCAGTTCCTCGTCAGCAGCAGGGGCTTCCCGACCCGCATCATCGACGGCTACTTCGGTGACGAGACGGTCGAGGCGCTGCGTCGTTACCAGCGCGCGGCCGGTCGCCTGGCGGACGGCCTCGCGGGGCCGGCGACGCTCGCGTCCCTCACAGACGGCAGCGTCCGTGCGCCCGCGCAGCCGCGCCCGAAGCCGGCCGCGATGACGTACGTGGTGAAGGCGGGAGACTCGCTCACGGCGATCGCGAAGCGCTTCGGCACAACGGTCGCCGCGCTCGCCCGCGCGAACAAGCTCGACCCGTCCCGCTACCTGATCATCGGCACGAAGCTGCGCGTGCCGGCACCGACGGAGGGGGGAGGAGGCCAAGTTCGCAACCTCCTGGACCGCTACGCCGGCCGCTTTCGCGTCAGCCGGAACCTCGTCCGCGCTCTCGCGTGGCAGGAGTCCGGCTACCAGACGAACCTCACCTCGCCGACGGGGGCCTGGGGCGTCATGCAGGTCATGCCGGACACCTGGGACTTCGTCGAGACGGTCCTCCTCGGCGAGCAGGTACCGCGGACGACCGAGGGGAACATCAAGGTCGGCGTCCTCTACCTGCGGCAGCTCCTGCGCGAGTTCCACGGCGACGAGCGGCTCGCCGTGGGCGCGTGGTATCAGGGCGCGAAGGCTGTCCGCGAGCGCGGCCTCTACGGCGAGACGAAGGTGTTCGTCGCCAACGTGCTCGCCCTGAAGACCCGGGTGTAGCCGTTCGGCGTCCGCTAAGGTGTGGCCGACGCGGGGCGTAGCGCAGCTTGGTTAGCGCGCCAGTCTGGGGGACTGGAGGTCCCCGGTTCAAATCCGGGCGCCCCGATGACGGAAACTCCTGCAATGGCGGCACTCGACTGGGTCGAGCCCTTCGTCCACCGCGAGGACGCCGAGCAGTTCCTGGCCGAGTGCCTCGAGGACGAGCCCGGCTGGCGGAACGGCTCGAGATCGTCGAGACGGAGCTTGCGCTCTCGCCGAACTAGGGGCTTGTCCGGGAACCCGCGCGATGCCGGGGCGCGCGAAAACCGCGCGACGGCAAGGACGCAAGGAGCGCCAATATGCAGGGATATTGGCGTGACTGAGGACGCGGCCGGCGCCCGGTTTGCAGCCGCATCCGGCGCGCCGGGGCTTTCCGGACAGGCCCCTAGGTGCGAGGGCTTCGCCCGGAGAGAAGGTACGTCGTCATCTCCCCCTTGCCCTTGACGACAACGGTCTGCGGCTCGAGGAGGTAGCGGTGCCGGAGCCGCTCGTAGGACCGCTCGCTCACCTGGATCGAGCCGGGGCTCGCGTGCGACTCCATGCGGCTCGCCGTGTTGACGGTGTCGCCCCAGAGGTCGTAGCTGAACTTCCGCTTGCCGATGACGCCGGCGACGACTGGGCCCGAGTCGATGCCGAGCCGGACCGCGAGCCGGCAGCGCGCGGCCGCCTCCACCTCGGCGATCCGCTCGCGCAGGCCGAGCGCCATCTCCGCGGCCGCCTCGGCGTGGTCGGAACGGGGCGTCGGCAGCCCGGCCACGGCCATGTAGCCGTCGCCGATCGTCTTGATCTTCTCGAGCCCGTGCGCTTCTGCGAGCTCGTCGAAGGCGGAGAAGATCGTGTTCAGGAGCCGGACGACCTCCTCCGGCTCCATTCCCTCCGCGAGCGGAGTGAAGCCGGCGATGTCCGCGAAGAGGACGCTCACCTCCTCGTGGCGGTCGGCGATGACGGTCTCGCCCGCCTTGAGCCGGTCGGCGATCGGCTCCGGGAGGATGTTCAGGAGGAGCCGCTCCGAGCGAGCCTGCTCCTCGACGAGCTTCGAGTGCTCCTCGGCCAGCGCCGCCATCGCCTTCTCCCTCTCGCCGAGGAAGTAGTGGATGAGCGAGTAGGCGAAGGCGGAGACGACGCTCATGTTCAGGGCGAAGAAGGCGACCACGGCCGCCGTCGGGACGTGATGGCGGGGAAGGACTCCGTCGATCGCGCCCGAGAGGCCGATGAGCGCGATGTAGGCGCCGAGCCAGGGCACGGCCAGGCGCGGGCCGCAGAAGAAGAGGGCGCCGAGAGGGGCGACGATCGCCCAGAGCATGACCGCGCCCGAGTTGACGAAGCCGCCGAGCGTCCACTGGAGGATGAAGGGCAGGAGGAGGATGAGGAGGAGCTGGAGGAAGCGGAAGAGGGTCCAGCGGCGCGTCCTCAAGAAGACGGCGATGTCGAGGAGCGACAGGACCTGGTAGGCGAGCGGGACGGCCGCCGAGACCCAGAGGCCGAGCGCCGCGTAGGTCGCCACCCAGACGGTGGCGAGGATCGTGACGCCGATCGACGAGAGCATGAGCGTCGCCTTGCGCAGCCGCTCCTCGGGCGGGTCCCCGGGCAGCGCGCCGGCGGCGGCCAGGCGGTCGGTCCAGCGGCGGATGGTCGCCTTCACGCGGCTATTGTCGCGCTTTCGGCGCACGAGACCGCGCTCTGCGGCTTTCCCGCTTCTCGCCTCCGCGGCCGCCACGATGCGCCGCCGCCGTCGCGCGGCCTACCCTGAGGCCATGACGTTCCTCCGGCGCTCGTGGCAACGCCTGCTCGCGCTCGGGGCGCTCGTCGGGATCGGCACGGGCGGCCTCCTCCACCTCCTCGCCCTGGACTCCGCGGGACGGGCCGTCTGGGCGGCGACGACTGCGGTCATCCTCGTCCCGCTCGTCTGGTCGGTCGGCCGCTCGCTCCTCTCCCGGGACGTCGGCGTCGACGCGATCGCCCTCGTCTCGATGGCCGGCGCGCTCGCGCTCGGGCAGTACTTCGCGGGGGCCGTCGTCTCGCTCATGCTCGCGGGCGGGAACGCTCTCGAGGAGCTGGCCGGCCGCCGCGCGCGCCGGGAGCTCACGAACCTCGTCTCGCGCGCCCCGCGCTTCGCGCGCCGGCTCTCGGGCGGCGTCCTCGAGGAGGTCGCCGTCGACGAGCTCGTCGTCGGGGACGTCGTGCTCGTCCGCGCCGGCGAGGTCGTCCCGGTGGACGGCGTCGTCTCGAGTGTGGAGGCGATCGTCGACGAGTCGGCCCTCACCGGCGAGCCGCTGCCCGCGTCTTACCGCCGGGGAGGATCGGTCCGGAGCGGCACGACGAACGCGGGCGATCCGTTCGAGCTGCGCGCGAGCCGCCCTGCGTCTGAGAGCGCGTACGCGACCCTCGTCCGCCTCGTCCGGGAGGCGGAGCGCCAGTCGGCGCCGTTCGTCCGCCTCGCCGACCGCTATGCCATCTTCTTTCTCCCGGTGACCCTCGCCGTCGCCGGCCTCGCATGGGCGCTTTCGGGTGACGCGATCCGCGCGCTCGCCGTCTTCGTCGTCGCGACGCCCTGCCCGCTCATCCTCGCCGCTCCGGTCGCGATCGTCTCGGGCGTCTCCAGGGCGGCGCGCTGCGGCGTCATCGTCAAGGGCGGCGCCGCGATCGAGAAGCTCGGCGAGGCGCGTACCGTTCTCCTCGACAAGACCGGGACGCTCACCCTCGGCACACCGGCGGTCGAGCGGGTCGTCCCGCTAGACGCGCTCGAGCCGGACGAGATCCTGCGCCTCGCCGCCTCCCTGGACCAACTCTCCGTGCACACGCTCGCGGCCTCGCTCGTGCGCGCCGCGCAGGACCGCGGCCTCTCGCTCAGCTTCCCCGAGCGGGTCGAGGAAGGTCTCGGGCAGGGAATCGAGGGCGTCGTCGAGGGGCACCGGGTCGCAGTCGGAAGCTCGAGCTGGCTCCGCGAGCGCGGCTACGGCGGCGGCGACGCGGTCGTGCGCTCGCTCGACGACGGGGCCGGCGCCGGTCGCGCGAAGATCCTCGTCGGCGTGGACGGCCGCCTCGCCGGCGCCGTGGTCGTCGCCGACCACGTCCGCGCCGACGCCCACGCGCTCGTCGAGAGCCTGCGGGCGGCCGGCATCCGCCACGTCGCCATGGTCACAGGCGACCGGAGGGCGGTCGCCGAGGAGATCGGCGCGCAGGTGGGCGTCGACCGGGTCTACGCCGAGCAGGCGCCCGACGAGAAGCTCGAGGTCGTGCGCTCGATGCAGGCGCGGCCCGACCTCCGGCCAGTCGTCATGGTCGGCGACGGGATCAACGACGCGCCCGCGCTCGCGCTCGCCGACGTCGGCATCGCGATGGGGACCGCCGGTGCCACGGCCTCCTCCGAGGCCGCCGACGTCGTCATCGTCGTCGACCGGATCGACCGCGTTGCCGACGCCGTCCGCATCGGTCGCCGCTCGCTCGGCATCGCGCGCCAGAGCGTTCTCGCGGGCATGGGCCTCTCGCTCGTCGCCATGGGTTTCGCCGCCTTCGGGCTGATCTCGCCGGTCTTCGGCGCGCTCCTCCAGGAGGCGATCGACGTCGCCGTGATCGTGAACGCGCTGCGCGCCCTCCGCGAGTGAGGCCGGCACCCGGCTACGTAGATCCCCGCAAGCGAGATCGGCGGGTTTCCCGATGTGGGCCGAGCGGCGCGGGGCGAGGATGAGGACGCGAAAGAGACAAAGGAGGCAAGAAGCCATGAAGGTCAAGGATCTGATGACGACCGACGTCGTCACGATCGGCCCGGAGGCGTCGCTCAAGGACGTCGCCGGGATCCTCGCGGAGCGCCGGATCTCCGGCCTGCCCGTCGTGGACGCCGAGCGCCGCGTCCTCGGAGTGGTCTCCGAGGCGGACATCCTCTACAAGGCGAAGGGCTCCGACGAGAAGACCGGCGGCTTCCTCGGCTGGCTCCTGCTCGAGGGCGTCGAGGCCGACGCGAAGCTGACCGCCCGCACGGCCGGCGAGGCGATGACGACCCCGGTGATCTCGGTCGGGCCAGAGCGAGCGGTCGCGGAGGCGGCGGCGAAGATGGTCGATTACGGCGTCAACCGCCTGCCCGTCGTCGACGACGAGGGCAAGCTCGTCGGGCTCGTCAGCCGCGCCGACATCGTGCGCGCCTTCACGCGGACGGACGCCGAGATCATGCGTGAGATCCGCGAGGACGTCATCCTGAAGACGCTCTGGATCTCTCCGGAGCGGGTCAACGTCACCGTCGCGAAGGGCGAGGTGGCACTCTCCGGCCAGGTCGAGACGAAGAACGACGCCGAGCTCCTGCCGCGGTTCGTCGAGCGGGTCCCGGGGGTCGTCTCCGTGAAGTCGGAGCTGAGCTGGGAGTACGAGGAGCGGAAGCTCGCGAAGAGCGACCCGCGGGTCCCGGTCGGGCCGTATCGCTAGACGGAGAAGACGTTCTGAAGCGTGTCCCGCAGCCTCGAGCTCTAAGCTCAACTACTCAGTTGATCAATTGACAGATTGAAGCACGGTCCCTAGA
>JBGPNP010000167.1:0-6202 GCA_041487575.1 Gaiellaceae bacterium
ACTACATCAAGAAGGAGTACAAACTCCTCGTCGGCGGGCAGACCGCGGAGGAGTTGAAGCTCGAGATCGGCTCGGCGTGGGAGCTTCCGGAGGAGCTGCGGGCCGAGGTGCGCGGGCGCGACATGCTCTCCGGCCTGCCGAAGACGGTCGTCATCTCCTCCGAGGAGGTGCGCCGCGCCCTCGACGAGCCGGTGACGCAGATCATCGACGCGATCAAGTCGACGCTCGACAAGACGCCGCCGGAGCTGGCCGCCGACATCATGGACCGTGGCATCGTTCTCGCGGGCGGTGGCGCGCTCCTCTCCGGCCTCGACGAGCGTCTGCGCCAGGAGACGCAGATGCCCGTCCACGTGGCCGAGTCGCCGCTCACCTGCGTCGCGGTCGGCTCGGGGAGGAGCCTCGAGGAGTTCGAGACCATCCACCGCTCGGCCAAGGCGCGCCAGCGTCATCGCAACGGCCGCCGCCGCTAAAGCGCTCGCTGACGAGCCCTAGGTCGAGGGGTACCCCGTTGGAGGGTCGAGCGGGGGTCTAGGCCGAAGTCCAGACGTACGTCGGTGGCCGAGCCGAGGCTCCCGGCGATGATGAGAGCCATGTGCGGACTGCGACGTCGGATGAGCTCAGGTGGCGAGGCCGGATTCGTGCTCATGGAGCTCCTGATCGTCGCGATCATCCTCGGCATCCTCACGAGCATCGCCGTCATGAGCTACGTCGGTCTCCGCGACCGGGCGAACGAGGCGGCCGTGCGAGTGGACGTCCGCGAGGCGCTGCCGGCCGTCGAGGCGTACTTCGCCGACCACGCGACGTACGTCGGTCTCAGCATCGGCGTCCTCCAGGCGAACTACGACGCGGGCCTCGCCGACTCGCTCGTCTTCTCGGGGGTCTCGGCGACGGAGTACTGCGTCTCGGCCTTCACGGGCGGGCATACCGCCCACCTGAGCGGCCCGGACAACCCGCAGCCGCAGGACGGGCCCTGCCCGGGCGAGCCGCCGCGCACCGCGTAGCGGTTCGCGCGGCCTGCCGGCAACTGCAACCCGTCTCCGGCTCAGGCTCTAACATGTGCCTTCCGTGCCCCGGCAACGCACAGCACGGGTTCCCGTCCTGGGCCGTGAGCTTCGTCCGGACGGCCCCTCTCCCCGGAGTACCCGCGCTCTGAGGGCACGGCTTCTGGCCGCGGCCCTCGTCCTCGTCTCGCTCGCGCTCATCACCGTCTACTTCCGGGAGTCCTCGGGCGGCACGCTCCACGGTGCTCAGCGCATCGGCCTCTCGATCCTGCGCCCGTTCGAGGTCGCAGGCGAGCGAGTCTCGCGTCCGTTCCGGGACGCCTGGGGCTGGACGTCCGACCTCTTCGATGCGAAGAGCGAGAATGCAAAGCTCCAGCGGCAGGTGGAAGTCCTGCGCGAGCAGCTGATCCAGAACCAGACCGCGGCCCGGGAGAACGAGGAGCTCCGGCGGCTGCTCCAGTACCGCGACGGCCCGCGCTTCCCCGACGACTACGTCGGCATCGTCACCCGGGTGATCGCGCGCTCGCCCAGCCCGTTCAACCAAGAGGTCGTGATCGCCGCAGGCTCGGGCGACGGAATCGGCCGGTACGACCCCGTCGTGACCGAGGAAGGCCTCGTCGGGCTCGTCACCGACGTGGCGCCGAGCGCCGCCAAGGTCACCCTGCTCACGGATCAGCAGAGCGCCGTCTCCGCGGTCGTGCTCCAGTCCGGGGCGACCGGGATCGTCCGCCACGGACCGAGCCAGTCGACGCTCGTCCTCGACCGCGTCGACAAGGACAAGCTCGTCAACGTCGGCGACACCGTGATCACGTCAGGATGGCGGATCGGCGATCTCGCCTCGGTCTTCCCGTACAACATCCCCATCGGCACGGTCACCGCCGTCGGCCAAAACGACGTCGATCTCTACAAGCGCATTCAGGTGACGCCGCTCGTCCAGTTCGACTCACTTGGGCCGCTCATCGTGCTGGTCAAGAAGGCCGGCGCAGGAAAGCGATGAGTTGTCCGCAGAAAATGCTTTGCATTTTCCGCGGGGGTTCTCCGCGAAAGACGCTGCGCGTCTTTGGCGGCAGCGGTTTGTCCTATCGCTTCGCTCGGGAGGATCATCGAGACGCGGTTGGCGTATGAGCGCCCTCGACGGGCTCAAGGCGGCGGCGGCGCTCCTCCTCGCAGCGCTCGTCGAGCTGGCGCTCCTCGCAAACGTGGAGGTAGCCGAGGCGCACGCCGAGCTGACGCTCGTCCTCGTGGTCGCCGTCGCCCTGCTGCGGGGCCCCGCGCTCGGCGCGGCCGCCGGCTTCTGGGCTGGGCTCGTCCTCGACACGGCGTCGCTCGAGACGCTGGGGCTCAGCTCCCTCCTCCTCACGCTTGCCGGCTACTGGTGCGGCCGCTTCGGCGAGGCGACGACGCGCTCGTCTGCGAACCCGGTGCTCGTCGCCGTCGCGCTCACGACGGTCGCCTTCGGGGTCGGCTCTGCGCTCCTCCACTTCATGCTCGGGGAGACGATGCCCGTCTCCGACTTCGTCGTCGGCGTCCTCCTGCCGTCGATCGCTCTCAACCTCCTCTTCGCCTACCCGGTGTACCGGCTCGCCCGCCGGCTCTTCCCGCCGCCCATGAACGAACGCCGCGCAGAGGTGACGGTCCTTGTCTAGCGTCGGCGCGGGTGGCCAGCCGCCGGTCTTCCTCCCGCCGACGCCGGGCGTCGAGGAGCCGTACCGCGTCACGCCTCAGATGGCGGTGCGGATCGCCGTCCTCGGCATCGTCGCCGTCTCGCTCTTCTGCGTCCTCTTCTTCCGGCTCTGGGCCCTCCAGGTCATCTCCGGCGACCGCTACCTGAACGACGCGCGCAACAACCAGGTGCGTACCTTCCGCATCCAGGCGCCGCGCGGCACGATCGTCGACCGGAACGGCGAGCCGCTCGTCTCGAACGTCGCCGGCACGCTGGTTCGGCTCTGGCCCGCGACGCTCGGCGAGATGCCGGAGGACCAGCGACGGGCGATGGTGCGGCGGCTCGCGCTCCTGCTCAACATCCCCCTCGGGGAGATCCAGGCGAGGCTTCGGACAGCGAAGGACCCGCTCGCGCCGATCACGGTCAAGACGAGCGTGCACGAGGACAAGGTCGCCTACCTCGAGGAGCACCAGTCGGAGTTTCCGGGCGTCCAGATCTCGGAGACGGAGCTTCGCCACTACGACCGCGGCAACCTCCTCGCCCAGGTGCTCGGCTACGTCGGCGAGATCTCCCCCGATCAGCTCGCGCGCTGGCAGGGCAAGGGCTACGAGGCCGGCGACGTCGTCGGCAAGACCGGGATCGAGGCCGCCTACGACTCGTACCTGCGCGGCGTTCCGGGCGTCGGCCAGGTGCCCGTGGACGCGCTCGGGAGGAGCACGGGCGAGCGGCAGTTCAGCCGGCTCCCGGAGGCCGGCAACTCGCTACGGCTTACGATCGACGCGAACCTCCAGGCCGCGGCGGAGGACGCGATCCGCTACGGCATCCAGCTCGCGCGCCAGACGTACCCGCAGGGCTGGGCCTCCGACGGCGGCGCGATCGTTGCCATGAACCCGTGGAACGGCGAGGTTCTCGCGCTCGCCTCGTACCCGACCTTCGACCCCTCGGTCTACGTCGGCCGCATCGACCCGAAGCGGCTCCAGACGCTCGCCGATCCGAAGGCGAACCATCCGACGCTCAACCGGGCGATCGCGGGCCTCTACCCGACCGGCTCGACGTTCAAGCCGGTGACCGCGCTCGCCGCCCTCATGGAGGGCGAGCTGTCCGCGAACGAGTTCATCCAGTGCACGCCGCGGCGGGTGATCGACGGGCAGGTCTTCAAGAACTGGAACCCGTACGTGAACGAGCCGATGGAGCTCACGACCGCGATCGCGGCCTCCTGCGACACGTTCTTCTACGAGCTCGCGCTCCGCTTCTACAAGCGCACGGACTCGGCGCTCCAGAAGTGGGCACGCCGCATGGGCTTCGGCCACATCACCGGCATCGACGTCGGCCCCGAGGGCGCGGGCCTCGTTCCGACGCCCGCCTGGAGGCGCCGGCACTTCAAGACGGAAATCGACCGGCTGTGGTCGTCGGGCCGCTCGGTGCAGCTCGCGATCGGCCAGGGCGACCTGCTGGTGACGCCGCTCCAGATGGCACGCTTCTACGCGATGGTCGCGAACGGTGGGAAGCTCGTGCAGCCGCACGTGGTCCAGGACGTCGAGAAGGCACGCAACGAGGGCTCGCCGCCGCTCGTCCTCCGTTCCTTCGCGTCGAAGTCGCCCGTCGACATCGGGCTCGACCCGACCGCGCTCAAGATCGTCCAGGAGGGGCTCTACGACGCGACGCACGCGCCCTACGGCACCTCGGCGAGCGTCTTCGGCGCGTACCCGGTCGAGGTCGCCGGCAAGACGGGAACGGCGGAGAAGTTCGTCTCGCTGCCCGGCTTCCAGGGTGTGCTCGACCAGTCGTGGTGGTGCGGGTACGGGCCCGTCGCGAAGCCCGAGCTCGTGGTCTGCGCCCTGATCGAGAACGGCGGCCACGGCTCGACAGCGGCCGCGCCGGCCGCGCTTCGCGTCTTCGAGGAGTACTTCGGCGTCCCGGCGCCGAACGAGCCGGCCGTGAAGGGGACGGACTAGTGATCCACCCGGCAACATACGCCGGCCGCTCGCGGCTGCAAAGACGTTGCCATCCGTTGTCCTCGGTTGTCCCCATGCACTCCAGCATGGGGGCTCCCTGCGTCCTCGCGTGGCTCGCTTTTCGCGCGCCGGAGACTCGGCAATGTCACCGGGAGGATCACTGATGGCGACCAGGGTCGCCCACGCGCGGACTCGCCCGCACCACTACGTCCCCTCGGGCGTCGGCGCCTACCTCCGCCATCTCGACTACCTCCTCTTCGCCGCCGTCGGCGGGGCGATCGCCTACGGGCTCTCGATTCTCTCCTCGGTCACCCGCGACGACGTCCCGCGCGATCCCGGGTACTACGTCAGCCGCCAGGTCACCTACGTCGCCGCGGGCGCCCTCGCCATGGTCCTCGTGATCGCGATCAACCCCGACGTCTGGCGACGGCTCCGCCACGCGCTCTTCGCACTCACGGTCCTCGGGATCGCCGCAGTGTTCTTCCTCGGGACGACGGTGCGGGGCTCGAGGCGCTGGATCGAGCTCGGCTACTTCCAGTTCCAGCCTTCGGAGCTGAGCAAGGTGCTCGTCGTGCTCTTCGTCGCGGGGCTGCTCGCCGACCGCGCGAAACGCGTACATGAGGCGCGCACGGTTCTCACGGCCGTCGCGCTCGTCGGTGTACCGATGGTGCTCGTCTTCGAGCAGCCGGACTTCGGCACGGCGCTCGTCTATGCAGCGGCGCTCCTGGCGGCGCTCTTCTTTGCCGGGACGCGCTGGCTCCACCTCGGCGCGCTCCTGCTCGTGGGCGTCCTCGCGGCGATGTCGCTCCTCTGGTTCCTCCCGTCGGCCGGGGTGCAGGTGCTCGAGCCCTACCAGGTGGACCGTCTCGTCGGCTTCGTCCACCCGGACGCCGACCCCTCGGGCTCGACGTACAACGTCAACCAGTCGATCACGGCGGTCGGGTCGGGGGGGCTCGACGGCCGCGGGGTGGCAGGCGCGTCGCAGACGAACCTGAACTACCTTCCGGAGCACGCGACCGACTTCATCTTCTCGTCCCTGGCCGAGCAACGCGGCTTTCTCGGCGCAGCGATCCTCTTGCTCCTCTACGTGCTCATCGTCTGGCGCGGCGTGAAGGTCGTCGCCGTCGCGCCGTCGCACTTCACGGCCATCGTCGCGGGCTCGATCGTCCTCGCCTTCCTCTTCCAGGTCTTCGTCAACATCGGCATGACGATCGGAATCGCCCCCATTACGGGAATCCCGCTCCCGTTTGTCAGCGCGGGCGGGAGTTCGATGATCACGACGCTGGTCATGGTGGGGCTCCTCCAGGCGATCCACGTCCGCGGACGGCTCCAGGGACGCTTGTAAGTGCCGGTGCCGCGCCTGTCGCTCGACCCGCGCGCGGTTCTCGGGATCGTGCGGGAGGTGCGGGCCGAGGCGAACCGTGCCCGCACGCTCCTTCTCGCGGGGGCACCCGGCCCGTCCTTCGAGCTCGCCGCGAGACTCGGAGAAGGCGCCGACGGCTCCGCGCTCAGCGAAGTCACAGGCCGCCGGCTCGGCGAGGACGACTTCGCAGACGCGGCGGTGCTCATCTACTGTGTCGAGC
>JBGPNP010000168.1:0-6200 GCA_041487575.1 Gaiellaceae bacterium
ATCCCGGAGCTCATCCGAGCCGGGGGCGGGAGCGTCATCAACACCTCGTCCCCGGTCGCCGTCCGGCCCGAGCCGGTCTACGACGCCTACGTCGCCTCGAAGGGAGGCGTGCTCGCGCTCACTCGGTCGATCGCGCAGTACTACGCTCGGTCCGGCGTGCGCGCCAACGTCCTCATGCCGGGGAGCATCGAGACGGCCATGACCCGGGCGGCCTTCGAGGATCCCCGCTACCGCGAGTTCAGCCTGACGATGACCCCGCTCGGCCGTCTTGGCCGGCCGGAGGACGTCGCCTACGCCGCCCTCTACCTCGCCTCCGACGAGTCGTCGTTCGTCACGGGCAGCGTCCACTGGGTGGACGGTGGCTGGCTGATCGGGCCGCAGACCGACGCCTTCGCGGTTGTCTGAGCGGACTCCGGCGGAGCTCGCCCTGGCGTGGCGGGACGCGCTGCTCGCGCGCGACGCTCGGGCGTTCGGGCGGCTGTTCGCCGAGGACGGCGTCATGATCGACGTGGAGCACCGCACGGAGGACCTGGCCGAGCCGCGTCCGCTGATCGGCCGGGCCGAGATCGAGGCGCAGGCCGCGGCGTGGCTCGAGTCGACGCCGCAGTTCGGTTACGACGTGCTGGAGGTGCTCGCGGACGAGACGCGAGCCGCCGTGCTATGGCGGTACGAGGTGGAGGGCGTCGAGCTCGACGGCGTGAGCTGGCTCCGCTGCGAGCGCGGGGAGATCCGCGAGGCGCGCGTGTACTTCGACAGCCACGGCCTCCTCCGTGCGCTCGGCCGGGCCTGACACACTTCCGCGCGCGTTTCGCGCAGCGTCCGTTACAGGTTTCTCGGGGGCTCTGTTGGTTCAACCTTGCGGGCCTGGGGCGAGGGACATGTCCCGGGGTCTGGCCCGGGACATGTCCGCTGGGGCCGTGGGAGAGCGGAATCTGGGCATGCCCACTTGGGATGGGTCTCGCGCAGGCACGTCTTCTCGCCGCAGAGGGCTGCCGGGGGTCAAGGACCAGCGGTCACGAGCCGATTAACCTGGCATGGCCAACCGGAGGGTCCTTGCGGTGACGAATCTGAAGATGGTGGCGGCGTTGTCGGTCATCGCCCATGCGGTGGCAGCGGCGGCCGTGCTCTGGCGACCCGATCGCTGATCCGGCGAGACTGCGCGGCCGGTGTCCGGTCGCCGGCCTCTCAGTGACGCGCCCGTTGGTGTCGGGCTCATCGGCGCCGGCGGCGTCCTCTGGGTCCACTTCCAGGTGCTCGATCGGCTCGTCCCGCGCCGGCTCGCCGTGGGAGGCCGGCTCTGCACGCAATAGTTCGAGGTCTGGCGGGAGCTCCTGCGGCGTCGGCCCGTCGACTCGGTCTCGGGCGGCCACGCGATCCGGCACTTGTTCTCTTTGCCACGCTCGGGTTACGATGCCTGCCTGATGGTCAGGCGGGTATTGGCGGTGCTGCTCGTGGCGGGAGCGGCGGCCGGGGCGGTACTGGCGGCTCCCGGCAACGACAACTTCCCCGGCGTCGCGATCTCCGGCCCGACGGGCTCTGTCCTGGGCTCGAATGTCGACGCAACGGGACAGGACCTAGAGCCGGCGGCGCTGAACGGCGTCTCGGTCTGGTACACGTGGACAGCGCAGTCGGGCGGCCCGGCGTGCTTCATCACGTCGAAGCGGTCGTTCGACCCCGTGCTCGGCGTCTGGACCGGGGACGCCGTGAACGGCCTGGCCCTCGTCGGCTTCGACGACGACATCTCGTACCAGAACGGCCTCGACGTGCGCGCCGGGGTCGCCTTCACGGCGACCGGAGGCGAGGTGTACCGGGTGGGCGTCGGGGGAGCCGTGAGCACACTTGGCTCGACCGGCACCTTCACGCTCGCATGGGGAGCCGGCTGCCTGCCGCCGGACACGTACATCGACAGCCTCGTACCCGGGAAGAACGCGGCCACCATGACGTTCCACGGCACGGACGACCTGACGCCGGCGTCGGACCTCACATTCGAGTGCAGAGTCGACTTCGGCGGCTCGTGGGGCACCTGTACGAGCCCGTGGACGTTCACGGGCCTCTCCGGCGGCTTTCACGCCTTTTTCGTTCGCGCGACCGACACGAACGCGAACGTCGACGCGACGCCCGCCCGGGGTAACGCGACCGTCAAGGGCGCGAAGAGCCGCTCCTAATAGACGATGACCCGGCGGGCGACGGTGCCCGCCTCCATCGCCGCGAACGCCTCGTTCACGTCCTCGAGCGTGCACGGCTCGACGAGCAGGTCGAGGCGGAGCTTCCCGTCGCGGTAGAGGTCGACCATGAGCGGGAAGTCCACCAGCTGACGGCACGAGCCGTACCAGCAGCCGCGGATCGCCTTCTCCTCGAAGGTCATCCCGAGCGCGTCGAAGGTTGGGCGCGCGTCCGGCGGCGCCATGCCGACGAGGATCGCCTGTCCGCCGCGGCCGACGAGCTGGATCGCGAGCTCGATCGTCGCCTGCCGGCCGATCGCCTCGAAGGCGTGGTCGACGCCGCTCCCGCCCGCGATCTCGCGCACGCGCTCGACGACGCCGCCCTCGGAGGCGTCCACGCCGTGGGTCGCACCCAGCTCCCGCGCGAGCTCGAGCTTCTTCGGCTCACGGTCGATCGCGACGATCGCCCCCGCTCCGGCGATGCGGGCCCCCTGGACGATGTTGAGCCCGACGCCGCCGCAGCCAACGACGGCGACGGTGTCGCCGGGCCGGACGCGCGCCGTGTTGAAGACTGCGCCGACGCCCGTCGTCACCGCGCAGCCGACGAGCGCGAGCACCGACAGGGGCAGGGAGGGGTCGACGGAGATGGCGGTCTGGGCCGGGATGACGGAGTGCTCCGCGAAGGACGAGGTCTCGTAGTGGTAGATCGGCTGGTCGCCGCGGTGGAAACGGGTCGTCCCGTCCATCATCGTCCCGGCGTCCGACCATGCGAGGTCGACGCAGAGGTTCGTGCGGCCCGTGACGCAGAAGCGGCAGCGCCCGCAGGCAGGGAGCCAGGAGATCATCACGTGGTCTCCCGGCGCGACGTTCGTGACGCCCGAGCCGACCTCCTCGACGATCCCGGCGCCCTCATGGCCGAGGATCGTCGGCAGCGGCCAGCCGTGGATCCCCTGCACCGTGTGGAGATCCGAGTGGCAGACGCCGCTCGCGCCCATGCGGACGAGCACCTCGCCGGCGCGCGGCGAGTCGAGCTCGACCTCCTCGATCACGAGCGGCGTGTTGTACTCGTAGAGGACCGCGGCTCTCGTCTTCACGCCCGCACCGACACCCCTGCGGCCTCCTCGGCGAGCCGGACGACGGCGAGCTCGCCGGCCGCGGTGCCGAAGCGCTCGGCCGCCTCGTCGAAGCGGGCGCGGGCGAGCGCCCCGAGCGGGGCGTCCACTCCGAGCTCGCTCGCGAGCTCCGCGATCAGCCTCAGGTCCTTGCAGCACAAAGCGAGCGTGAAGCTTACGTCGTCGTCGCCCGCGAGCACGTTCGGCAGGTCGTGGTCGGCGACCCAGCTCCCGCCGGCGCTCGCCGGGATCAGCCGGCCGAGCGTCTCCGGCGCGATCCTCGCCTTCACGCCCAGCGCGAGCGCGTCCGAGAGCGCGACGACGTGGATGAACCAGAGCATGTTCGTGAGCAGCTTCGCCGCGGAGCCCGTGCCGACCGGGCCCGTGTGGACGACCGCACGCGAGACGGCGTCGAGGAGCGGCCGCACGCGCTCGAGCACGTCGGGATCGGCGCCGGCCATGATCGTGAGCGTCCCGGCCCGGGCGCCGTCGGCGGCCCCCGTCACCGGCGCGTCGACGACGGCGACGCCGCGCGGGCGCCCGGCCTCCTCGAGCTCCCGCGCGAGCGAGGCCGAGATCGTGCTCACGCTGACGAGCGCCGTCCCGGGCGCCATCGACTCGAGGAGCTCGAGGCCGACAGGGCGCACCTCCCGCGGCCCGGGCAGGCAGACGAGGACGTCGCCGACGGCCGCCACGTCGGCGAGGCTCCCGGCACGCCGGGCGCCGGCCACGGTCCGCGTCGGGTCGAGGTCGTAGACGGCGAGGTCGAAGCCCCGCGCGACGAGATTCGCCGCCATCGGCGCGCCCATGTTCCCGAGACCGACGAAGCCTGCGCTTGCCAAGGGCGCTCTCATACCAGATCCCGCGGCACGGAGAAGTCCCGTGTCCGCGCGAAGACCCGCTCGTCCCCCTCGTAGGCCTCGACCGTGTTCGTGACGTGGAAGGTCTCCGCGTCCGACCACAGCCGGCTCGCCGTCTCGACGCGCGTCCGCCACGCGCCGCGCCCGATCTCGATCCGCCACTCCGAGCGGGTCTCGGCGGAGAGCGGGTCGCCCTCGACGATCGCGAAGGTGTCGGCGCCGCGCTCGTCGTACTCGAGCCCGCCGGGCAGGACCGGGCGGCAGCCCGCGAGGTAGTCGAGCTCGACGCGCAGCTCGTGGCGGCCCGTCGCGACGTCCCTTCTCACGGACCTCGGGACCGGCGCGCGCTCGACTGGCTCGACTGCGAGTCCCGGAGCGAATTCGGGCTCCTCGAACCCGCGCAGGGCCGGCTCCTCCCGTGCCCCGCGCTCGGGCAAGACGAGGGCGCCCGCATGGACGGTCAGGGTCACGGGCTCCGGCGAGGGCCAGGCGAAGGGCCAGTAGGTCGGCGAGACGGCGACGCGGATGCGGTGCCCGGCGGGGAACGCGTGCGCGATCGCGTTCAGTCGCACGGACACCACGTAGCGGCGGCCCGGCTCGAGCGGCTCGGGGCGCTCGTGGCTGTCGCGGTGCGTGAGGTTCAGGAGCCCGCGCGTGACGAGCAGCGAGGTGCCGTCGGGCGCGACGTCGCAGAGCCGGACGGCGACGAGGGCGGCCGGCCGGTCGGCGGAGAGCTCCAGCTCGACGTCGGGGAAGCCGAGGAGCTCGAGCGGCTCGTCGAGCGACTCGGAGGTCCACGAGAGCGAGAGGCCGTCGTCGGCACGCTGGTCGGGCGGGAAGTCAGCGCGGTTCCCCCATGGGAGCCAGGCGCCCGAGTCGAGCCCGCAGGCTTGAGCGCCGAGGATCCGCTCGCCCGAGAAGCCGAGCGCGACCCGCCGCGTCCCGATCGCGGGCGAGGGCCAGGCGGGCTCGGCGACCCACCGCCCGGGCCGGTGCTCGTAGAAGGGCCGCGGCTCGACCGGGTCCTGCATCCAGGCGCGGAGGAGGGGCTCGTCCATGATCCCGGTGTCCAGGTTCTTGAGCCAGTGATCCCACCAGCGGAGGCACTCCTGGAGCCAGCCGATCCGGGGCCCGGGAACGGCGTCGTCCGGGAAGAGGTGCGCCCACGGCCCCACGAGCGCCTTGCGCGGACAGGAGAGGCCTTCCAGCACGCGAAAGATCGCGTTCGTGTAGGCATCTGCCCAGCCGCCGACGAGGTAGACGGGGCACTCGATCGCCGCGTAGTCCTCGCAGACGGAGGCGTGCTTCCAGTAGGCGTCCCGGCGCTGGTGCGAGAGCCAGGCCTCGACCCAGGGCGGCGTCCCCTCGAGGCGCTCGAGCCAGAGCCCCCGCCAGCGCTCCCCCACGACGGCTGGGTCGGGCGGACGGGCGTTGAAGGCGAGCATCGTCGAGGCCCAAGAGAGCATGTCGGAGGCGAGCAGGCAGCCGCCCATGTAGTGGACGTCGTCGGCGTAGCGGTCGTCCGTCGAGCAGACGCTGATCACGGCTTTGAGCTCGGCCGGCCGCCGGGCCGCGATCTGGAGGCCGTTGAAGCCGCCCCAGGACTTCCCGATCATCCCGACCGCGCCCGTGCACCAGGGCTGCGCGGCGAGCCAGGCGATCACCTCGATCCCGTCGTCCTGCTCCTCTCGCAGGTATTCGTCGCGCAGGAGGCCGTCGGAGTCGCCCGACCCTCGCATGTCCACGCGGACGCATGCGTACCCGTGCCCCGCCACGTACGGATGGCGGCGGGCGTCGCGGGCCGCCGTCCAATCGCCCTTGCGGTAGGGGAGGTACTCGAGGATCGCCGGCACCGGATCGCGCTCGGCGTCCTCGGGGAGCCAGATGCGCGTGGCCAGGCGCGTCCCGTCGGAGAGCGGGATCCACGCGTTCTCGATCGTGCGGACCGAGCGGGGGAACGAGCGCCTGATCCTCAAGCCGCCCCATCGTACGCGGCCCGGAAACGCGACGGCCGGGCTCTCGCCCGGCCGGCGCCGCACTTGGGTCTTCGGCCCCGGGGCTAGTCG
>JBGPNP010000169.1:0-6172 GCA_041487575.1 Gaiellaceae bacterium
CGCATCCCCGCGTCCTCAGTCGGCCCCATACCGGCTTGGTATGGGGCCTCCCTGCGTCCTTGGGCTGCTTGGTTTTCGCGCGGCCAAACATGACCGTACTTACGGTGGAGACCACTAAGGTGCGGGCTCGAGCCGCCGCGGCCCTCGTCGTCCTCGGCGTCACGGCGGTCGCGCTAGGCGTGCTCCCGAAGGCCGCCCCGCAGCACGGCTACGACGCCGGGGCGCACATCGCCTACGCCGAGGTTCTGAAGACGCGGGGACGGCTCCCCACCGAGGCCGAGAGCTACGAGTACGCGACCCCGCCGGCCTACGCCTGGCTCGCCGTGCAGCTCCAGCGCGCCGCCGACGCGACCGGCGGGCTCGGCGCCTGGCGCGCGGGCCAGCTCCTCTCGATCCTCTGGACGGCCGGGCTCCTCGCCGTCGCGTGGCTGCTCGGGCGAGAGCTGTGGCCGGGGCGCCCCTGGGCGGCCGCGCTCGCGGTCGCCGCGACGGCCGCGGTCCCCATCGTGCTCCGTCTCGGGGTCATGTTCCACCCGGAGATGCAGTTCGCCTTCCTCGCGGCGCTCGGCGTCCTCCTCGTCGTGCGCTCGGAACGGCGCGGCTGGCCGCTCCGGTACGGGGCGGCGGCCGGGGTCGCACTCGGCCTCGCGGCCCTGACTCGCCAGACTGCCGTCGTCGTCATCGCTTCCCTGGGCCTCGCCGTCCTGCTCGCCGGGCGGCGGCGCGCCCTGCGCTTCGCCGCCGTCGCGGCCGCCGCGGTTGCCTTGACGGCCGGCCCGTGGTGGGGCTACCAGGCCTCGCGCTTCGGGAACCCGATCCAGTCGAACCTGAACCGCTACATCCTCCCCGGCGGCCAGCCGCGCGAGTTCTACGTCTCCGCTCCGGTCGAGGACCTCCTGCTCCATCCGTACCGGCCGCACTTCGCCGGCGAGCTCTGGCCGCAGTTCCACGCCGACCTCTGGAGCGACTGGTTCGGGGCGCAGCACGCGTACTGGCCGAAGCCGCCGCGCGGCGCCACGGCGGTCTTCGTCTCGTCCCAGAGCGTGCTCGGCCTCGTCGCGACGGCCCTCGCGCTCGGCGGCCTCGGCGGGCTCGCGCGCGCCGGGCTGCAGAGCCTCCGCCGGCCGGAGCCGGGCGAGGGCGCCTTCGCAGGCCTCGCGTTCCTCCTCCTCGTGCTCGCCTCGTGGGCCGCGTTCGTCGCGCAGCTCATCCGCTTCCCACAGGGGGGCGGCGACCCGATCAAGTCGAGCTACATGCTCTACCTCTCGCCCGTCTTCGCGCTCGCGGCCGTCGCGGCCGCCCGCCGGCTGTGGGCGCGCGGACGCGGCTGGCGTGCGGCGCTCTCGCTGTTCGCGGTCCTCTACGCAGCCAGCTACGCGGGTTTCCTCGTCACGGCCTACTAGCCTCTGCTTCCTCGAGCCGGTGCTCGAGCAGGGCTAGCTTCTGCGCCAGGATCTTGTTCTGGTCGGAGAGCTTCGAGATCACCGTCGAGTAGTGGAGCAGGACGACGAGGATGAAGAACGAGGCGACGGCGAAGAGGACGGCCGGCGGGTAGGTCTCGATGCCGACCCAGCCGGCGATCGTGTTCAGGCCGCTGCGCCAGGCGGCGAGCACGAGCAGGACGACGCCGGTGAGGAGCCAGAGGAGCGCGTAGCGCTCCTGGAGGCGGCGGCTGCGGATGAGCTCGAAGACGACGACGAGCAGAAGGACGGCGCCGATCGAGCCGACGACCGAGACGATGGTGGGGGTCATCGTTCCTCCAGGGGAGTTGGCTTGCGGCGGAAGAGGCCGATGAAGATGGCGAGCAGGACCTTGACCATGTAGTAGACGGAGCGGACGGAGTTGATCGACGAGCGCCCGCCGGCGCGGCTGCGCATGCCGACGGGCACCTCGACGAGGCGCAGCCGGTGCTTGAAGACGAGGATCGTGCCCTCGACCTCGGGGTAGTCGTGCGGGTAGTCGGCGGCGAAGAGGGAGACGGCCTTGCGGTTGCAGGCGCGGAAGCCGGAGGTCGTGTCGGTGACGCGCTGGCCGACGACGAACGAGACGACGCGTGCGAAGATGCCGATCCCGATCCGACGGCCGAGCGGCGGCCTGTAGCTCCCTTCGCCGGCGAAGCGCGTGCCGACGACCATGTCGGCGCGGCCGTCGAGGATGGGCTCGAAGAGAAGCGGGATCTGCCGTGGGTCGTGCTGGCCGTCGCCGTCCACCTGGACGGCGAGGTCGAAGTCGTGGTCGCGGGCGTACTGGTAGCCCGTCTGGACGGCGCCCCCGATGCCGAGGTTGAAGGGGAGCCGCACGACCCGCGCGCCCGCCTCGACTGCGAGCCGGGCGGTCGCGTCCGTCGAGCCGTCGTCGACGACGACGACCTCGAACTCGGGGTCGAAGCCCTTGACCTCGCGGACGACGGCCGCGATCGACTCGGCCTCGTTGTACGCGGGGACGACCGCGACGCGCCTGAGGCCCGCGAGACGCGGGTCGGGGGCGAGGAGCGCAGGAGTCACCAGCTGCTCAGGCACGGGTCTCCACGGGCGTGCCCGAAAGCGCGTCGACGGCCGCGAGGAGCTCCTGAGCCCGGTGGCGGTACGTGTGCTCTTCCAGCACGCGCTCGCGGGCACGACGCCCGAGCTCTTCCGCGAGCCCGGGGTCGGCGAGCAGCTCGCGATAGGCGGCCTCCGCCTCGTCCGCGCTCGAGACGACGAGGAGCTCGCGACCCGGCTCGAACCAGCGCTCGACGCCGCTGTAGGGGTTCGCGACGATCGCCGCGCCGCACGCGGCCAGCTCGAACGGTCGCGCCGACGAGGAGGCGAAGACCGTCGCGTGGGGGCGCCGCGTGATGCAGAGGTTGAGCCGGCTGCGGCAGACCTCGCCGCGGAAGGCGTTGAACGGCACGTCGCCAATTCGCTCGGCACGCCCGAGATCGGAGCGGAAGTCGAGCCCGCCGACCGCGAAGCTCGCCCCGGGCATGCGCCGGCTCGGCTCCGCGACCATCGCCTCCATCCATTCCACGCGGAACTTCTCGCCGTAGCCGTAGAAGAAGACGTCGCGCGCCTTCTCGACCTCCTCCGGGAAGAAGAAGTCCGGGTCGGCGCCCCAGAAGAGCGGCTGCGCGCGCCCGGCGCCGAGCTCGAGCAGCCGTGCGCACCCGCCCTCGGAGTTCGAGAGGAGGAGGTCGTACTCGGCCGGGTCGGCGCCGTGGTAGATGTTGAAGCCGGTGTCCATGCCGCCGTACTCCGGCAGGCTCATGGGCACGTCGCCGTCGTAGTAGACGACAGGGACGCCGAACCGCTCCCGAACCATCGCAGCCAGGCCGCGCAGGTGGCTCATCGGGACGGTGAAGACGACCACGGCCTCGACGTCCCGCTCGCGCTCGAGCATACGGGCCACATGGCGCTCCCAGCGCGGTGTCACCCAGCCCGCGATGGCCCGGCGAGCGGCCTTTTCGGCCAGGGTGTCCTCGGGGCTCGACTCGGCACGGCGCACGTGCGTGTCCCCCTTGAGCTTGGCGGCAAGCCCCTGGATTCGCGCGTACGTCTCCCCCTCCCAGTGGCAGGGGTTCTCGTACGTCCGCCACCAGGGAGACTCGACGGCCGGCCCGCGGTACGGCGTCACGATCAGGTCGACGCCGCCTTCGTAGAGGCCCTTGAAGAGCTGCCACCAGGCCGGCGTGCAGCCGTAGCGGTAGTCGAGCGAGATCGCCGAGGCGATCGCGAGGACCTTGCGCCGGCGTCTCACGACGTTAGTAGGCGCCGCGCCGCGCGAGGACGGCCGGGATCGTCTTGATCAGGATCGTGATGTCGAGCCAGATCGACCAGTTCTCGAGGTAGTAGAAGTCGAGGCGGACGAGGTCGTCGAAGGAGAGGTCGGACCGCCCCGAGATCTGCCAGAGGCCCGTGATGCCGGGCAGCACGAGATAGCGCTTGCGGTGCCACGCCTCGAGCTGCTTGTAGTCCCGGATGGGGAGCGGGCGCGGCCCGACGAGGCTCATCTGACCGCGCAGGACGTTCAGAACGTTCGGCAGCTCGTCGATCGAGAACCGGCGCAGGAGACGCCCGAGCGGGGTGACGCGCGGGTCGCGGCGGAGCTTGAAGAGCGCGCCGTCAGCCTCGTTGAGCGCCTCGAGCTCCTTCTGGCGCTCCCCGGCGTCGTCGTACATCGTCCGGAACTTCGTCAGGCGAAACTCGCGCTCGCCGACACCGATGCGCGCGTCCCGGTAGAACACGGGGCCCGAGCTCCCGAGCTTGACGAGCGCAGCGATCAGGAGCCAGAGCGGGAGGCCGCCGGCGACGATGACCCCGCTCACGAGGAGGTCGAAGACGCGCTTCAGCATCCAGTCCGCGCCGGAGAGGACCGGCGGGCGCAGCTCGAAGAGCGGCACCGCGCGCCCGGGCACGTAGGCGGCCTGGTGCGTGAGCACCTCCGCGGTCGTCGGCGCGACCCGCACCTTCACGCCGCGGCGGTGGGCGATGTCGAGGAGGTTCACGAGCTCGTCCTCGGTCAGGTGGATGCCGTCGGCGACGATCTCGTCCGGCTCGTAGGCGACCAGCGCCTCCTTCAAGGCCTGAGGGGTGTCGACGGTCGCGACGAACTCGTAGCGGATGTCCGGGCCGTTGCGCGCGAGCGCGCGGCTGAGCGACTCGACGCGCGCGCCGGAGCCGTACAGGACAGCGATCCGCCTCGCCCCGACCGCGCGCAGGATCTCGCGCGTCGTCGACTCGTAGCTCCAGCGGAGCGTCCCGACGCAGATGGTCGCGAGGACGAAGCCCACGATGAAGGTCGAGCCCGTCGCGACCGGCTGGTTCGTGGCGATCGCGAACCCGAGCGTCACGACGACCACGACGGCGAGCGAGGAGAGGACGCGTGGGAAGCCGGGCCGCGTCTCCCTCGACCCGTAGAGGCCGGCCCGCGAGAAGACGAGCGCGGTCACGAGAGCGAGGAACGGCAGCCATACGACCTCCGCCTTCCAGAGGATCCCCCACTGGACAGGGAAGTTGCCTCGCCAGACCTCCTTGAGCGCGAGCGCCCCGTAGACGGCAAGCGCAATCCCCCAGACGTCGATGAGGAAGAGCACGGCCGCGCTCGCGGAGCTCCGGAGCCCCGAGGAGATGAGCCGGCCGGTGAAGATGTAGGGCCGGGCGGCGCGGACGTCCTTTGCCTCCGCCGCTTCCGGCGGCGAGACGGCGCGGAGGTTCGGTTTCTCGGTCGGTGCAGGCACGATGGGACCCGAGCGTCGGGGCTCGAGGGGCTAGTGTAACGCCGCTGTCGTTTGGATCTTGTTCGGATTCTGAGAGTTCTCCGTATCCCTGTCTTGCCCTCTATGGCCCTGGCGGCTACGAGTCCGCCCGGATCGCCGCGCGAGGCTGACGGGTGAGACCGGGGCGGCCGCGTGTCGTCCTGGTTGCGCACGACGTCTCGGGCCAGCAGGGGTCCGGCCGCGTCATCCGGGAGCTCGTGCTGCGCGCGCACGAGGAGATCGACTTCGTCGTCGTCTCCCGCACGCTCGCCGAGGACCTCCGCGCGGTCGTCGAGTGGCGGCGCGCTCCGGCGCCCGACCACCCCTACCGGCTCAAGTTCTCGGCGTTCTTCGTCACCGGCGCAGTGCGGCTCGCGCTCACTCGTGCGGACCTCGTGCACCTCCACACGACCGGCCCTCTCGTCCCGAACAGATCCGACCTCACCTCCGTCCACTTCATCCGGGTCGGCTTCTTCGAGGCGGCTGGGATCTTCGGGCCGAACGGCATCCCCCGGCTGCGCCGGATCTCGCCGAGGCTCCACCTCGCGCTCGAGCGCTGGTGCAACCGCCGCGCCCGCATGCTCGCAGCCGTCTCCGAGGGGAGCAAGCGCGACCTCGAGCGCTTCTTCCCGGGCATCCCGGTCGTCGTGACGCCGAACGGCGTCGACGCCGACAGGTTCCGACCCGACCTCGAGGCGCGCCGGGAGCTGCGAGCTTCCGAGAGCGTCTCCGACGAGGACTTCGTCGCGCTGTTCGTCGCCAACTCGTGGAGCCAGAAGGGCCTCGGCGTGACGATCGAGGCACTTGCCCGGGCCGGCGCTGCGGCCCCGCACCTCTGGGTCGTGGGCTACGGGGACGAGGAGCGGTATTCGGCGCTCGCGGAAGCGCACGGCGTCCGTGACCGGGTCCGTTTCTTCGGCCTCCGGCGGGACATCGAGC
>JBGPNP010000170.1:0-6163 GCA_041487575.1 Gaiellaceae bacterium
CTCTCCGCGAGCAAGATCGGCCTCGCCTTCTCCGCGGCGGCCTGCGTCTTCACCATCCTGAGCGGCGCCTTCGCCCGCCTGGGGTCGCGCGCCGTCAGCGCGCGGGCCGCCGGGCTGGCCGTGCTCTTCCTGGGGGGTGCGCTCGTCCTGCCGATCGTGAGCGCGTCGACCCCGGCGCTGCTCGGCTTCGTGCTCCTGCGCACGCCCGCGTTCGCGGTCCTCTTCACGATCGTCTATCCGCTCGGAGGAGCCGGAGCTCACCGGGCCGGGATCGGCCGCGGAGCCGCCATGGCGTTCCTCAACGTCGCGTGGGGGCTGGCGACGCTCACGGGCCCGCTCGTCGGCGGCGCGCTCGCCGAGACCCTCGGCGAGCGCTTCACGTATTCGCTCCTCGCCGGCTCGTGCCTCGCCGTCGGCGCGTTCGTCCTCTCCGCGCTCGGCAGAAGAGCCGCCCCCGCCGAGGCGCCGGCGCCGAGCGCGTCGGGCTACAGGTAGCGGGCCGCGAGCAGGACCGCGAGCGCCGTCTGGCCGTCGCGGAGCGCGCCGGCCCGCGCCCGCTCGAGCGCCTCCGCCACGGGAAGGATCACGACGGAGACGTCCTCGTCCTGCTCGGGCCGCGCCCGCCCGAGCACGACCCCCGTGGCGAGAAAGGCCTCGGAGCGCAAGCTGACGTGGGCGCTCGAGGAGTAGAACGTCGTCAGGTGCCGCCACGCGCGCGCATCGCCTCCGACCTCCTCTGCGAGGCCACGCTCGGCCGCCTCGATCGGCGTCTCGCCGTCCTCCACCGAGCCGGCGGGGGTCTCGAGCGTCCAGTCGCGGACCGGATGGCGGTACCGGCGGACGAGGACGAGCTCGCCCGAGTCCGTCACCGGCACGACAAAGACGGCCCGGGGGACGGCGAAGTACGTGTAGCCGGTGTAGCGACCGTCGTCTGTGAGCAGCCTGTCCTCGATGACGGCGCGCCAGGGGGAGCCCGTCACAAGCTGGCTCGAGTCGAGCCGGAGGGATGGCGGCTCGCCAACGACGCCCGCGAGCCCTCGCAGGAGCGCCACCGTTCGAGGAGCAGGCAGCTCGTCCGCGGCGGCGAGGAGGAAGGCGAGGTCGACGGGAGTGTCCACGTCGCGCCACGGGTCGAGCTCGGCGACGCGGAGCCCGGCCTGCTCGCAGCGGCGCAGCGTGACCGCGTGGACGGCCGGCGTCGACCAAGGGATCGAGCGGAAGGGGGCATCCGAGTACTCCCGCATCGCGACGAGCCAGTAGCCCCCGCCAAGCCCGGGGCCGAGCACGACGTCGGCGTCCTCCTCGAGGAGGGCGAAGGCGCGCGCGAGCGAGCCGGGCGGGATTCCCGGGATGTCGGAGAAGACGAGCGCCACGGGCCCCTCCACGCCGTGGCGCGCCGCGCCGAGCCGGAGCGCGTCGGCGAGGCCGCGGCCCTCCTGGAGGAGGAGCGGGACGTCCGGGCCGGCCAGGCGGCGGAGCTCGGCCGCCTCCTCGGGGTCGGCGTAGAGGAGCGCGGCGTCCGGGAACTCGGCCCGGCAGCCGGCGAGGGTGTCGAGCAGGAGCGCCTCCTGGATCGCCGCGGCCTGCTCAACCGTCAGCGGCGGCACGAGCCGAGAGTGCCCCCGCCCGGGCGTCCCCGGCCTCACGACGACGAGCACGGTGCGCTTCATCTGGCGACCACTGGGCTCACGATAACGGCCTCGTGAGTTGCAGCGCCCGCCCGACGGGCGAGGCGCCGGAGTCTGACGACTACCGCGCCGTGTTCCAGCGCACGCACGTCAACGCGCCGTGACGTCCGCACCCCGCATCCTGACTCCCGTCTCAGCCTGGTTCCTGCCGGAGAGCCTGGGGGTACGTGATCGTCGTCCACGCCTTCGTCGTCGTGCCCCTGAGCCTGCTCGGGCTGCTCTTCCTGCACTCGGTCGTTCCGGCGCGGCGAGAGGCGGTTCCGAGCCGGCCTGAGTTCTCAGCCGGCGTCGCGCGCCCGGCGAATGATCTCCGTCGGTGCGCCGCCGAGGTCGTTAGAGCTCGCGTCCACGGACTCGAGCGACGAGCTCCTTGGTCGTCGGTCCGTCATCTTCGGCGGGCGGGTCCTCAGCAAGAAGCATCAGCTGCGAAAGACGGTAGTCGGACAGAGTCGTACCGGCCTTCGCCGCGTGAGCACGGAGCCTGCGATAGACGTCCTCAGGTACGCCGCGGATTTCGATCTCTGTCATGACACGTAGCATGATCGCTCCTGGAATGGACGTCCACGCCGATCTCGTTCTCACCGGCGGCGCCGTCTACACGGTGGACGCGGCGCGCCGCTGGGCCGAGGCGGTTGCCGTCCGCGAGGGCCGGATCGGGGCCGTCGGAGCGGCGCGCGAGGTAGCCGAGCTCATCGGGCCGCGCACCCGCGTGCTCGAGCTCGAGGGCCGGATGGTGCTCCCGGGGTTCCAGGACGCCCACCTCCACCCGTCCACCGGCGGGCTCGCCCAGCTCCGCTGCAAGCTCCACGACGCCTCCGACCGCCGCTCCTACCTCGAGCTCGTCCGGCGCTACGCCGAGGAGCGGCCCGAGCTCGAATGGATCGTCGGCGGTGGCTGGTCCATGGACGCCTTCCCCGGCGGAAACCCGCGGCGGGAGGACCTCGACGCGCTCGTCCCCGACCGCCCCGTCTTCCTCACGAGCCGCGACGTCCACAGCGCCTGGGTCAACAGCCGCGCCCTCGACCTGGCCGGGATCACGCGCGCCAAGTCAGACCCCCCCGACGGGAGGATCGAGCGCGACGAGGCCGGCGAGCCGATCGGGACGCTCCACGAGGGCGCGATGGGCCTCGTGCGCCGCCTCCTCCCCGCGACGACCGGGGCCGAGTGGGAAGCCGGGGTCGCCGTGGCGCAGGCGCACCTCCACTCGCTCGGGATCACCGCTTGCCAGGACGCCAAGGTGACGGCCGAGAGCCTGACGGCGTACCGCGCACTCGCTGAGCGCGGCAAGCTGACGATGCGCGTCGAAGGGAACCTCTCCTGGGAGCGAGACCGGGGAGAGGAGCAGCTCGCCGATCTCGTCGAGCAGCGCGCCCAAGGATCGCTCGGCCGCCTGCGGCTCCGCGGCGCGAAGATCTTTCAGGACGGGGTGATTGAGAACTTCACCGCCGCCATGCTCGAGCCGTACGTCGGGAAAGAGACCAGCGGCATCTCGATGCACGAGCCCGAGGATCTCCGCCGCATCGTCACGCTCCTCGACGCCGAGGGCTTCCAGGTGCACATCCACGCGATCGGCAACCGGGCCGTGCGCGAGTCGCTCGACGCGATCGAGTCCGCGCGGCGGGCGAACGGCCGCCGGGACGCCCGCCACCACCTCGCCCACATCCAGGTCGTCCACCCCGACGACGTGCCCCGCTTCCGCGAGCTCGGCGTCGTCGCCAACGTCTCCCCGTACTGGGCCGTCCGGAGCGGCTACATCGAGGACCTGACCCTGCCCTTCGTCTCGGAGGAGACCGCGCGCCAGATCTATCCGTTCGGGAGCCTCCATCGCGCCGGAGCCACGCTCGCTTTCGGGAGCGACTGGACGGTCTTGACCGCGAACCCGCTGCTCGAGATCGAGGTCGCGGTCACGCGAGTTTCACCGCAGGACCGCGGTGCCGAGCCCTTCCTCCCCGAGGAGCGGCTCGACCTCCCGACCGCGCTCGCCGCCTTCACGATCGGCTCCGCCTACGTGAACCACCTCGAGACGGAAACGGGCTCGATCGAGCCCGGAAAGCTCGCCGACCTCGCCGTTCTCGACCGGAACGTCTTCGACCCGGGCGCCGGCCCGATCGGCGACGCCCGGGTCGTCCTTACGCTCGTCGAAGGCGAGGCGGTCTACGCGGACGACGACGTCATCCTCTGATCCAGCCAACAGCCCGAACAGGCCCCGGCCGCACCTTGCGGGCGGCCGGGGCCTGCGGTCAAGGCTTCGGGCTCTCGACTACAAGAGGCCGCAGAAACCGGGGGTGACGTTGTCACGCTGCGAAGCACCGACCGGGATGATCTGGGTGGTGATCCAGTCAACCTCGATCGAGCCCTCGTTGCGAGCCAGGAGCGGCTGGCCCGTCGTCTCGATGTAACCATGACCGGCCGAGACCACCGTCGCGGTGCAGTCCGCCTCGTAGAAGGTCAGCGCGCCGGCCGTGACGGTGATGAGGACCGGGCCGGTGTGCTGGTGCCAGCCGGACGAGAACCCGCTCTGGGCGGTGTTGAGGAACTGGGCCACCTCGACCTGGTCCTTCGTCCGGAGCTTGATCGGGTCGACGTTCACGTTGACCGTGTTGAGGACGGTCACGTCAGCCAGGGTCGTCTTGGTCGGCGAAGGCGGACCCCCGGGAATCGGCGGTGTCCCGAGCGCGGCGCCTGCCGCGCCGAGAGCGATGGCCAGACCGGTGCTGATCAGCACGAGCCTTCTCCTTGGAAAACGCAGTGTCTTCATGTGAGCCTCCTCAGTCCTAGAGCCCGCAGCCTGGATCGGGTCGATCGACCCGAAGCGCGGTGTTGGGGGTGCCGCTCGGGGCGACGTACGTGGCGTAGATGACCGCGTCGACCGAGCCTTCGTTCCGGACGATGAACGCGTCGGCGCCGGTCTCGAAGAACGTCTGCCCGGCTGCGACCTTCACCGGCTTGCAGTCCTTGCCGTAGCGGGTGACCTCACCGGACTGAACCGTTGCGGTGAGGTACCCCGGGTGGCTGTGCCAGCCGGATGCCGAGGCCGGCGGGTACTTGATCATCTGCGTGATCACTTCGGGCGCCTTGATGGTCGTGACCGGAGTCAGCCCGAGCTTGCTCGCCGCGCCGGGATGGAGGTTGAGCCACCCCGCGACGTCAGGGACTCCTGCGCCACGCAGCGCCGCGAGGAACTCCGGGAGCTGAGCGGAGCTCCACGTGCGGCCGTTCCACTTGAGGCCGGTGCCGTCCACCGGTGCCGTCTGGATCTTGATGTCGAGCGGGAGCGTCCCCCGGCTCAAGAGCGTTCCGACGGGAGGCCCTACGGCCGGCGTCGCGAGCGCCACAGCGCCGCTGATCGCCGCCCCGAGGGTCAACGCCAGAACCCCGACAAACCACTTCCTGCGAGTCACGATCCTCATCCCCTCCTTCTCTTTCCGAGATCGCTCACTGCGCGATCTGTGCCGGCTATGGAAGCTAGGCTCGACCGGCGGGATCGAAAACCGTGCGAGCCGGTTTCTTGGCCGGGTGGCCAGCACCCACCCCGGCGCCGGGGTGGCCCCCTTGACACACGAATCACGTTGCTTCGAAATGTCCGCATGCCCTGAGGGCGGCTCTCGCCAACGCAGGCCTAGAGAGGGAGGACCAGGTGACCGGTGCGGACGAGGTACTGCGGACGGCGCGTCTTCGCAAGAGCTTCGAGTCGGAGGGAGCGCCCGTGCGGGCGTTGCGCGGCGTCGACCTCCAGATCGCCCGGGGCGAGTTCGTCGCCGTCATGGGTCCTTCCGGGTGCGGGAAGTCGACCCTGCTCAACCTCGTCGCGGGGCTCGACACGCCGAGCGACGGCGAGATCACGCTGGCCGGCATCCCGCTCGCCGGCAAGGACGAGAACGAGCTCGCGCGGATCCGCCGCGCGCACATCGGGATCGTCTTCCAGTTCTTCAACCTGCTCGAGGGCATGAGCGCGCTCGAGAACGTCGCCCTCCCGGCGGTGATCGCCGGCGCCAGGCGCAGGCAGGCGGAGGCGAGAGCCCGCGATCTCCTCGACCTTCTCGGCCTCGGGGACAAGGCAGGCGACCTGCCCGGCGTCCTCTCCGGCGGCCAGCGCCAGCGCCTCGCGATCGCGCGCGCGCGCGCGAACGAGCCGACCCTCCTCCTCGCCGACGAGCCGGCGGGCGCCCTCGACTCCGAGGGCGGCGCCGAGGTGCTCGAGCTCTTCCGCCGCCTCCACGGGACCGGCCAGACGATCCTCCTCGTCACCCACGACGACCGGGTCGCGGCGGCGGCGAGCCGGATCGTCCTCATGCGAGACGGACGCCTCCTCGACGGCGAAGCTGAAGAGCCGGTCTCCCCGGGCGCAGCGACGATCAGGACGCCCTAGTGGGGGCCGTCCGGCTCCGCTTTCGCGCGGAGCTCCGCTCGCGCTGGCGGGCGTGGCTCGCGCTCGCGCTGCTCGCCGGGCTCGCCGGCGGCCACGTCGTCGCCAC